>CAIUSQ010000063.1 GCA_903901905.1 uncultured Actinomycetes bacterium | reverse complement strand
GCTGATCCTGTTGAACAGGAAATGTGTTGTGCATCCATGAGCAATAGCAACGTATCACTTTGCGTTCCAGGGAAAGTAACGTTCACGATTCCCGGTAAACGATTTGACTGCACACCATTAATAATTACTTCAGGTAGGGCAGAAGTAATTCCTGCAATAAAGGAGTCACGTAGTGCGCTTACGTTCTTTGCATCGTAATACTTGCTCTTAGCTGCAGCAGCAAAAGCAACAATCGCTGGTGCATTTAAAGTTCCACTTCTAATTTCTCTCTCTTGTCCCCCACCGTGGAGCAATGCCGGAATTTCAACTGCTCTGCGCAAAATAAGTGCGCCAATTCCTAGTGGTCCTCCTACTTTATGAGCACTCAATGACATTGCATAAACGCCAAGATCTGCAAATGAAAGTGGAACCTTTTTAAAGCTCTGCGCGGCATCGGTGTGGACTGGAATCTCTCCGGCAATTTCAACAACCTTTGCAATCGGTTGAATAACACCAGTTTCATTATTTGCGTGCATCACGCTAATTACTGCAATCTCATTTCCGCGAGCAGTAACTAACTCTGTCAAGAATTTAAGATCAATAACTCCATCATTATTGACGGGTATTTGAACAATCTCTGCTCCTTCATGCACTTCTAGCCAATGCGCAGGATCAAGAATGGCATGGTGCTCGATGGCACTGATTACTACAACATGCTTGCCTTTATCGCGTCCCTGCCAATACAAGCCTTTTAAAGCCGTGTTATTTGCTTCTGTGCCTGAGGCAGTGAAAATAACTTCACTTGGCAAGCAACCAACTTCTTTTGCAACAACTTCACGAGCATCTTCTAAAGTCTTTCGTGTTGCACGTCCATGTGTGTGCAAACTTGAAGGATTACCTAAGCGTGCCAACTGCGCAGTCATCGCAATTAACGCTTCTTCAACCATGGGCGTTGTGGCCGCATGGTCTAGGTAGATAGAGGACATGGGTCCAATCTTAGGCTTTGAGGGCTTTAACGCCTTCAGTGGCAGGAGGCAGCACGGCAAAGAGATCTCCCACAACACCAAAATCAGCTAATTCAAACAGTGGCGCTTCTGGATCTTTATTAACCACCACGATGTTCTTGCTTGTTTGCATGCCAGCGCGGTGCTGAATTGCCCCTGAGATTCCACATGCAACATAGAGCTGTGGGCTTACAGTTTTTCCAGTCTGACCTACTTGGTGAGAATGTGGGTACCAACCAGCATCGGTTGCTGCGCGTGATGCACCTACGGCTGCTCCCAATGAATCTGCAAAAGCTTCCACCGATGCAAAATCTCCATTTGTTCCGCGCCCACCTGAAACAACAATGTTGGCTTCAGTTAACTCTGGACGACCACCCTTAACTGGAGGTTGCGAGGAAGTAACTGTTGCTTTTTTAGAACCATCAGAGATTGGCGCAGTTATGTTTTCAATTGAAGGCGTAGCCACGGCAAAGTTTGCCGTGATGGTATTTGGGCGCACTGTAATTATCGCTGCGCCTTCATTAACCTTTGAGTGAACAGTTGTTGATCCACCGAAAACTAACTGAGTTGCAGTGCAATCTGCAGCAACATCAACAGCATCAGTAATAATGCCAATCTTTAACTTCATTGCCACACGACCAGCAACTTCTTTTCCGAAAGCATGTGAAACAACAAGAACTGCCGATGGAGACATTTGTCCGATCACATGTGCGAGCGCATCAGCTACAGCTGCAACGCCATGGCGTGCAAAGTCATCTGATTCAATGACAAGTACTTTTGCAACTGGCCCCTGATTAATGGAGGCTGCATAAGCTGCCCCTTTGCCAACAGGTGCTAGAACCAATGCTGTTACTTCACCAATGACGGCGCCAGCTGTTGCAATTTCAACGGTTGCTTTAGTTGCCTTTTCGCTAGCGAAATCAGCGAGAATTAATACATTGCTCATATCAACTTCTTCTCACTCAAGAAATCAACAAGTTTTTGTCCGGCTGATCCATCATCAGTCACAACAACGCCACCTGCACGTGGTGGACGAGGAGCAGAATCAACTACTGCTGACCAAGATTTTGTGAACTCCGCACCAGTACTAGCAAAGTCACGGACATCAATAGTTTTTTTCTTCGCAGCCATAATGCCCTTAAAGGATGGGTAGCGAGGCTCATTAATCTTTTCAACAACACTTATGACACAGGGAAACTCTCCATGGACTTCATCCACGCCAGCCTCTGTAACTCTTGTAATCGAGACTTTCTTAGCCCCTGGATCTACCGAAACCTTGGAAGCAAAAGTTAATTGAGCACATCCCAGCTTTTCACTCATCATCGCTGGAACAACGCTCATTCGCGCATCAGTTGATTCAGTTCCACAGATAACGATGTCGAACTCACCTTTAGCGATGACATTGGCTAAAACTTCAGCGGTCACAACAGCATCAGCGCCAGCTAGAACAGGATCGCTAATGAGAATCGCATCATTTGCACCCATAGATAAGGCTTTACGAGCAGCTTCTGTCGCACGCTCTGGTCCCATTGAAATAACAGTGACTGTGTTCGCGCCACCTTCTTCATTTCCACCATGTGCTTCTGCAATTCGAAGTGCTTCTTCAACGGCATATTCATCTAAGTCGTTGAGAACAGCATCAACGTTGGCGCGATCGAGTAATCCACCAACCATCTTCTTCTCAGCCCATGAATCTGGGACCTGTTTGATACAGACAGCGATCTTCATGGCACCAATGTTACTGGCCAGTAACCAGAAAGGCGAACTAAATGAGCGAGTAAATACCATCTATTAGGGGCAGTATTGCGCCGTGCTCGCCGCAGATCCCCGAACCCTTGGTGCAACCGTGACTGAGGGCGGAACAAATTTTGCCATCTGGTCCAATGCCGCAGATGCAGTTGAGCTATGCCTATTTAATGAGGTCAATGGCAAGTTAGTGGAAACCCGCTTTGCGATGTCACATCGCAATGGACCAATCTGGCATGGCTATCTAGCAGGAGTGCGCCCAGGTCAGCGCTATGGCTATCGCGTTTATGGACCATGGCAACCAGAACACGGCGTGCGCTTCAATGCAGCCAAACTTCTTATCGATCCGTATACGCATTGCCTTGATGGGCAACTTCACTACGTCCCTGAAATCTATGGCCATGTTGCAACTGATGGCATTGGTCATGGAGATCTATCTGCTCGCGATGATCGGGACAGCGCAGGAAGTACTCCATATAGCGTGGTCACTGATCACCGCGCTCGCGAAATCAATCGCCCACTTGTGCCATGGGCAAAGACAATAATTTATGAAGCCCATGTACAAGGTTTAACAGCCAAGAATATGGAAATTCCTAAAAATGAGCGCGGCACATATAAAGCACTTGGCCACCCTTCAACAATTGCACATTTAAAATCAATTGGAACAACTGCACTCGAGCTCTTGCCTATTGCAGCATTTGTAACAGAGCCGGCTATCTATGCACGTGGTCGTAAGAATTACTGGGGCTATAACTCTTTAGCTTTTAGTGCACCGCACGCAAGCTATGCATCAACGCAAGATCCCATTAGCGAACTGCAGTTATCTGTTGATCAACTCCATAATGCCGGTATTGAAGTGATTTTAGATGTTGTCTATAACCACACTGCTGAAGGTGGAGTAGGTGGGCCGACTCTGTCCTATAAGGGAATTGATAACAAGGCCTACTATCGCCATGATTCAGATGGCAATTACGTCGATGTCACAGGATGTGGAAACACTTTTGCTGCAAGCAATCCCCACTCTGTGCGACAGATTATTGACTCACTTAGATGGTGGGTAGAAGTGATTGGCGTTGATGGATTCCGCTTTGACTTAACAACTGCCCTCTACACAAGCAATAGCGCCTTTAATTCATCACTCATGTCAGCTATTGAATCTGACTCAGTCTTGCGCAACTTAAAAATGATTGCAGAGCCATGGGACATCTCTCGCTATTCACTGGGTGATTTCCCCCATCCTTGGCGCGAATGGAACGATGCTTATCGTGACTCAGTGCGCCAATTTTGGTTAGGAGATCTTGAGCGCGGTTACGGTGAAGGTGTTGCAGATATTGCCAACAGCATTAGTGGCTCTAGCTCCATTTTCTACTATCGCGGTCCTACTTCATCTATTAACTTCATTGCCGCCCATGATGGCTTCACCCTTCATGACATGGTCACCTATAACAGCAAACACAATGAAGCCAACTTAGAAAACAACGCTGATGGAAGTGATTCCAATAGATCATGGAACGTTGGTATTGAAGGTGAAACTGATGATTTAGGTGTGAACACAATTAGGCATTGGCTCAAGAAATCAATGCTTGCAACTCTGATGCTCTCATCAGGTGTTCCTATGCTCAATATGGGCGATGAAGTAAGTCGCTCACAAAACGGTTCTAATAATGGCTATTCACTTCAAATTGATTTCAATGAGGAGAATGCCTCAACACTTAATGGTGGTTGGGCGCTGCCTTGGGATTTAGATGAAAAGGGCAGAGATATTCTGGCTGCAGTGCAAGAGTTAGCGAAGATTCGTGAAACCTATTTAGCCGATGTTACCTCGGAGTTTTTCACGGGAATTGTTGATGAAGGAACAAAGCGCAAAGATATTGCGTGGTTCTCCTTGGGTGGTCATGAGATGGGTCATGATCACTGGCAAGACGAAGAGAAGAGCAGTATCACTGTCTTTGTTGAAGCAGATCCAAACAGAGGACTATTGCTTCTGATGAATTCATCAAATACTGAAACTGTTTTCACATTACCTGATGACACCTGGGGCGAGGCTTTCCGATGCATCTTTGATGCCTCGAAAGTTGTTGCAACCTATGAGCCAGCAATCGCAGCCCCGCAAGCAAAAATCACAGTTGCCCAACACAGTGCACAAGTCTGGTTAGTTACTCGTACTAGGTAGTAATCGACCCATTCGAGTAAAGTAATAAACGTGTTAGCAATTATTGCTCCGGGACAGGGTTCCCAAACTCCAGGGATGTTTAATTCTTGGGTGACCAATCCCATTTTTCATGAGCTTCTCTCCAAATGGTCAATGCGAATAGATTTAGATTTAATAAAACTTGGCACATCAGCTGATGCTGATGAAATCAAAGACACGGCTAATGCCCAACCACTTATCGTGGCTGCATCTTTGTTAGGTGCTCAGGCACTTGGCATTAAGGATTTTTCATTCACTTCTGGTCACTCAGTGGGCGAGCTGGCAGCGGCGGCAATCAGCGGGGCAATTTCAGATGAAGATGCATTGCGCTTAGTGCGAGTACGTGGGCTAGAAATGGCTAAAACTGCGGCGCTCTCCCCCGCAGGAATGTCAGCAGTATTAGGCGGAGATCGCGAAGTTGTTTTGAAAAAATTAGAAGAACTAAAGCTTGTAGCTGCAAACGATAATGGTGGCGGACAAATTGTTGCTGCAGGTGATTTAGCATCACTTGCCGCACTTTCAGAAAACCCACCTGAAGGCGCACGAGTTCGATCCTTAGCTGTTGCCGGAGCATTTCACACTCCTTTTATGGCACCTGCCGTTGAACCACTACGCGCACTTGCTGCAACAATTTCCACTTCCCCAACAACAATCTCAGTTATTTCTAATAAAGACGGTGAAGTTGTCACTGATGGAGCGCAGGTGCTCACTCGCATCGTTAACCAGATAGCTAATCCAGTGCGCTGGGATCTGTGCATGGAGACGATGAAAAAACTCGGCATAACGGGTGTCATTGAATTACCACCGGCTGGAACTCTGGTTGGCTTACTCAAGCGCGGTGCTCCAGAGATCGAAACATTCGCTCTTAAGAGTGCAGATGATGTGTCTGCCGCTAAGGAATTTGCAGGAAGGCACGCATGATTATCAAGACATCACCAACGACTAATAGTGCGATCCTCTCTGTTGGTTCTTATCGCCCTAAGCGCTTAGTGCCTAACTCTGAAATTGTTGATCGTATTGAATCAAGTGATGAATGGATTCAACAGCGCACTGGTATTGAATCTCGTCGCTTTGCAGGTCCTGATGAAACTGTCATCACAATGGCCAAGGCTGCATGTGAGAGTGCGCTCAAGCGAGCAAAGTTAACAATGGCAGATATCGATACTTTGATTCTTTCTACTATTTCTTATCCCTACCAAGCACCAAGTGCTGCCACTGAACTCATCAATGAACTTGGCAATCCCAAAGCGGCAGCATTTGATATCAGTGCGGCCTGTGCTGGCTTTTGCTATGGAGTTGGCATGGCAAGTGATTTAGTGCGTGGTGGAACATCGAAAAATGTTTTGGTAGTTGGTGTTGAAAAGCTTTCTGACT
>CAIUSQ010000062.1 GCA_903901905.1 uncultured Actinomycetes bacterium | reverse complement strand
TGGCTTCAGCCGTTGCAGAAGTTGCATCTGCTCGCCGTGAATATTTGGATGAATCAGGTGGGCGATATGTTCACGTCATTGCAGATGGCGCGGTTGGTAGAAGCGGTGATATTGCTAAGGCAATTGCATGTGGCGCAGATGCAGTAATGATGGGTTCACCACTTGCAAAAGCTGTTGAATCGCCAGGACTTGGATGGCACTGGGGATCTGAGGCGCATCATCAAGTACTGCCTCGAGGTGAGAGAGTGTCTGTTGGAACCATCGGAACGATTGAAGAGATTTTACTTGGACCATCACATACTTCAGATGTCTCAATGAATCTATTTGGCGCTCTACGTCGGGCAATGGCAACGTGTGGATACTCAGATGTTAAGGAGTTCCAACGCGTTGAGGTACTAATTAATCGTGGCTAAGAGCGGTGGCGTACTGGTAGTTGATTTTGGCGCACAGTACGCGCAGTTAATTGCAAGACGGGTCAGAGAGGCGCATATCTATTCGGAAATTGTTCCATCAACAATTAAGGCACAAGACGTTAAGGCAAAAAATCCAAGTGCAATAATTTTGTCTGGTGGCCCTTCAAGTGTGTATGCAGAGAATGCCCCGGCCATAGACCAGGAAATTTTCTCACTGGGGGTGCCAATTTTTGGAATTTGTTATGGTTTTCAAGTTATGGCGGCTGCTCTTGGAGGCGTCGTTAGTCGTACAGGTAAATCAGAATTTGGGCGCACTCAAACAACAGTTGTCCCGGAATCTAAAGTTTTTGCCGGGCTAAATCCACAACAAAAAACTTGGATGTCACACGGGGATGCAGTAACACAATCCCCTGAGGGCTTTACGGTGTGTGCTTCAACTGAATCAACGCCTATCGCTGCTTTTGAGAATTTAACTGGCACATTAGCTGGCGTTCAGTTTCATCCAGAGGTATTACATACAGAATACGGACAAAAGATCTTAGAAAATTGGTTACTAAATATTGCTAACTGTGAAGCAACATGGACAACAAAAAACATCGCAGAGGCCGAAATTGCAGAAGTTAAAAGGATAGTTGGAAACAAGCGAGTGATTTGTGGATTATCAGGTGGAGTTGATTCTGTAGTTGCTGCAGCAATAGTTCAACGAGCAGTGGGTGATCAACTGACATGTGTATTTGTAGATCATGGCCTACTTCGTAAAGGCGAGGCTGAACAAGTTGAACGTGACTTTGTTGCAAGCACAGGAATAACACTTGTAACTATCGATGCAACGCAACAATTCCTTAATGCACTCAAAGGTATTACCGATCCAGAGGAAAAACGAAAGATTATTGGTCGTGAATTCATTCGAACTTTTGAGTCAGCAGCTCGTGATATTGCAGCCGGGGGAGATGTCGAATTTCTAGTGCAAGGGACTTTGTATCCAGATGTCGTTGAATCTGGTGGTGGAACTGGAACTGCAAACATTAAATCCCATCACAATGTTGGTGGCCTTCCAGATGACTTAAAATTTAAATTAATAGAGCCATTGCGTTCGCTCTTCAAAGATGAAGTTCGACAAGTAGGAATTGAGTTAGGACTTCCTGAAGAAATCGTATGGAGGCAACCGTTTCCTGGTCCTGGTTTGGCAATTAGAATTGTTGGAGAAGTTACTAAGGAGCGGTTAGCTCTCTTGCGCCACGCTGATGCAATAGTTCGAGAAGAGTTAAAATTTGCTGAATTAGACAGAGAGATTTGGCAGTGCCCAGTTGTTTTGCTTGCAGATGTACGCTCAGTAGGAGTGCAAGGTGATGGTCGGACATATGGCCATCCAATAGTTTTAAGGCCTGTTTCATCCGAAGATGCCATGACAGCCGATTGGTCCCGGTTGCCTTATGAGGTACTCGAGAAGATATCTACTCGAATCACCAACGAAGTCTCAGATGTAAATCGCGTAGTTTTGGATATCACCAGCAAGCCACCTGGCACTATTGAATGGGAATAAATTAAGGGTTTTCACAGGTAATTAAATTATGATGACCTCATGTTTAGGCAGAGACAATTGAGCATTCGTCACGATGCTAATTCAATTAGAGTTTTAATTGTGTTATTCGCTTTGATAATGCTTACCGTCCCAGTAAATCCAGTTGAGGCATCTACAAAGACAAAAACTTTGAAAAACTCAAAATCTGAAGATGTTAAATGCATGCCAACTACAGCAAAGGCACACTCTCCAAAAGAAGTTACTCCAGCAGAAGTAAAGATAAAGCGCTTACCTAAAACAATAACTTTAGAAACCAATTGTGGTGATATTCAAATAACTACATTAGCCACTAAAGCACCAGTAACAGTTGCGCACATGGCTAAACTAGCAAGAAATGGTTTTTTTGATGAATCAATCTGTCATCGTTTGATCAATCGTGGGGCCTACGTTTTACAGTGTGGTGATCCAACAGCTACAGGTAAAGGTGGACCAAAGTTTGTTTTCCAGGATGAAAATCTTCCAATCGGAGCTGAGGGAAATTATCCAGAAGGAACTGTCGCCATGTGGAATAAAGGGCCAGGAACAAATGGAAGTCAATTCTTTTTAGTTTATTCCGACACAACTTTAATCAAAGGAAACTACACAATTTGGGGGACTATAACGCAGGGTCTAGAAATTGTTAAAGCTATTGCAAAAATGGGTGTACGAGGTGGTGGGTTAGAAGGAGCGCCAAGCCAAATGATTTCAATTGAAAGAGTAGTTGTATCAAACTAAAAATGTTGATTCAAGAGTTAAGATTTAAATTCGCACTAAAAGAACTAAATTACCCAGTATGAATTATTTTAAACGCTTCTGCTAAATGACCATCGGGAAGCCCACCAAATCCTGCATTTCGCTGACCCCAATCCCTCAACATTGTTTCCAACTCTTTATTCTGTGCAGTTTGTGAGACATGTGCGTGAAGGGCTGCAAGCTTTAATTCAAATGTATCCGTGATATCAACCCAATGATCTGGGTTTGCAAAACCCATAAGCCAGATTTCTCTAACTCGCCATGGTGCTAGATTCTCTTTTTCTAGCAAGTCTGTAAATGCAAAAGGATTTCGAGCATCTGGATATACGGCTTGCACACTCGCTTCACCTGCAGCTAAATGATCAGGGTGGCTAGCACCGATGCGATCCCAGTTACGCTCTGGGCTTTGACAGACTATGCGATCAGGTCGGGTTCGTCGTATCTGTCGAACGATATCTTTTCGAAGTTCGATAGTTGCTTGCAAGTGTCCATCTACATAATTCAAAAAAGTAATGTCTGTAACGCCAATTTCTGATCCTGCTACACGTTGCTCGCGCTGACGAATAGCCGGCATTTCTTCTTTCGTAAATCCTGAATCTTCGCCGCCTTGATCTCCATTTGTACAAAAAACGTAAGAGACTTCAATTCCCTTTTTTACCCACTGAGCAATTGTTCCTGATGCACCAAAATCTGAATCATCTGGATGAGCACTAACAACTAAGACGCGCTCAATTTCACTATCGGCGATCGGTTCCATAGTTGAACCCTAATAGAATGCCTCCTATGAATGAAATCGATCCGTTGCTTGAGGGGCTCAACCCTCAACAAAGCGCGGCGGTTATACATGCTGGTGGCCCACTTTTAGTTGTCGCAGGCGCTGGCTCTGGAAAAACACGTGTGTTAACGCGTCGGATTGCTTATCTAATGGCCCGAAGAAACGTTGCACCGTATGAGATTTTGGCTATAACTTTTACAAATAAAGCTGCCGGTGAAATGAAAGAAAGAGTTGGTGAGCTAGTTGGCTCAGTTGCAAAATCTATGTGGGTTTCAACATTTCACTCGGCGTGTGTGCGAATCTTGCGACAAGAAGCTACTCGACTTGGATATAGCAATACATTTAGTATCTATGACTCCGCTGATTCACAACGGCTAATTACTATTGTTGTAAAAGAGCTAAACCTTGATCCCAAACGTTATCCAGCCCGACAATTTCAGTCCATAATCTCTAATGCAAAGAATGAACTTCTATCTCCTCAGGATTATTTAAAAGCAGCATCAAGCCAATTTGAGCAGATCGTTGCCGATGTCTACACGATTTATCAAGGGCGATTGGCCAGAGCAAACGCAATGGATTTTGATGACCTCATTCTAAAAACGGTAGAAGTTCTTCAGCGATTTCCGGAGGCAAAGGCAAGGTTTAGATCTCGATTTCGACATGTGCTGGTAGATGAGTATCAGGATACAAATCATGCCCAGTACGTTTTGGTTAATGAGCTTGTAGGCACTGATTTAGAGGCAACCCCACCTGCTGAGCTATGTGTTGTTGGCGATGCAGACCAATCGATTTACGGATTTCGCGGCGCTACTATTCGCAATATTTTACAGTTTGAAATGGACTATCCAAATGCGACGACCGTGCTGCTTGAGCAAAACTATCGCTCAACTCAAAACATTCTAAATGCTGCAAATGCAGTGATAACTAAGAATGAAAGCCGTAAAGAAAAAAATCTCTGGTCAGATGCTGGCTCTGGTGCTCCACTTACTGGATATGTTGCAGAAAGTGAACATGACGAAGCTAATTTCATTGCCGAAGAGATTAGATCACTACAGAACTCTGGTCTTTCGTCCCCAGGTGAAACGGCAATTTTTTACCGTACAAATGCCCAATCACGTGTATTTGAAGAAGTCTTTATGCGATCGGCGCTTCCATATAAAGTCGTAGGAGGACTTCGATTCTATGAGCGTCGAGAAGTTAAAGACTTACTTGCCTATCTTCGAGTAATAGCAAACTGCGAAGATGAAATATCACTTCGCAGAGTTGTAAATGTGCCAAAGCGTGGAATTGGCGATACATCGTTGGACTATGTAGATCAATTTGCAAATAGTTCAGGAATTTCATTTTGGCAAGGATTGCTAAGGTGTAAAGAAATAACATCGGTACCAGCGCGAGCAGCACAAGCAATAGGTGAGTTCACATCAATGATTTCAGCGTTAATTGTTTTGGTAGAGGCAAAAGTTAAGCCTTCAGTAATTGTAGAAGCGGCGTTAGAACAGTCAGGCTTATTAAAGGAGCTCGCAGACAGCACTGATCCTCAAGATGAGGTCCGTGTAGAAAACTTAAAAGAACTTGTTGCGGTTTCCATGGAGTATGAAGAGCGCTCATTCGAAGAGTTAGGTGAAGATGAAGAGATCTCACTTGCCGGATTTTTGGAGAAAGTCTCACTTGTAGCCGATGCAGATGAAATTCCAGAAGGTAAGGATCATGGTGGAGTTGTAACAATGATGACTCTTCACACAGCAAAAGGATTGGAGTTTCCAACAGTCTTTCTTACCGGAATGGAAGATGGAATTTTTCCACACTCTCGAACACTTGATGATAAAGATGAGATTGAAGAGGAAC
>CAIUSQ010000061.1 GCA_903901905.1 uncultured Actinomycetes bacterium | reverse complement strand
ATCGCCACCAGTTCGAAGTTCAGGATTAAATGCAATCTTTCCCAAAAGTGGAACATCAATACCAACAAGTGCTGATAAACGCTTAGAAGTTTCTTCTCCCCCACCAGAGCCAAATAAAGCAATTTTCTCACCGCATGTTGGGCAGCCATATTCAGACATGTTTTCAATAACGCCAATGACGCGTTGATGAATCTGATGTGCAATTCTTCCTGCGCGCTCTGCAACCTCAGCTGCAGCAATTTGTGGTGTAGTTACAACAACAATTTCTGAGTTAGGAATAAGTTGTCCAAGGGAGATAGCTAAATCTCCAGTGCCAGGAGGTAAATCGATGAGTAAGACATCTAAATCGCCCCAGTGCGCATCTGAAAGTAGTTGCTCAAGTACGCGGTGAAGGAGTGGTCCACGATATGCAACAGGATCAGAGCGCTCTGGCTTAAACATCTCCATAGAGACAACTTTTACGCCAAAGGACTCAAGTGGGATAAAGAGTTGATCAATGGCAGTTGGGCGTTGACCCATTAAGCCCATTAAACGGGGAATCGAGTGGCCATACACATCTGCATCTAGAATTCCAACGCGTAAACCTTTTTTAGCAAATGCCACACCAAGGTTTGCAGTTACAGATGACTTTCCAACACCACCCTTACCCGATGCAATACCAATAACGCGCGTTAATGATTCTGGCTGGGCAAAGGTAATTGTTTTTTCTCGGCCACCACGAACAACTTTCTTAACGTGATCACGTTGTTCTTGTGACATAACTCCAAAAGCTAATTCAACAGTTTTAACGCCTGCAACATTTTTTAACGCTGTAGTGATGTCACCACGAAGGCGATCTTGCATTGGGCAACCTGAAATTGTTAATAAAATTTTAATACTCACATCGCCGTTTACCTCATTCAGATCCTCAACCATTCCAAGTTCAGTTATAGAACGATGTAGTTCGGGGTCCTGAACAGTTGAGAGTGCTTCATTGAGTGTATCGATAAGGTTCATATGAGGTCTGGGTCAATCTTTGCAGTTGGTCGTTTCGGTTTTGTCGCTGGAGTGTCATCTAGCAATTCACCCAGCTGCTTTTTAACAAAAGTTTTTGGATGTAGATCTGCAGGCTGAAGATTCTCAAAGCCGGGTCCTAAGTTCTCACGAAGCTCTGCTGTTGCTGTCTGAGACAGAGCGCGAATCTTCTTTACCCACTTTGCAGCCTCTGCAGCGGCCTTTGGAAGACGCTCTGGTCCGAGCAAAATCATTCCTAAAACAGCAAGGCCTAGGATTTCACCTGCGCCGATATCGAAGAACATGGCGAAAGCCTACCTTCTAAATAGGCCTCTAGTTATTGCCAGCTACCAACGTAACGGTGGCCTTAACCTCTTTGCCATCTCGGATGTAAGTCAAGGTGACCTTATCTCCCACATTCATAGCGCGAATGGCAACAATTAATTGCTCAGGTGAATCGATGGCCTTATCTTCGAATTTAATGATTACATCGCCCGCACGAATTCCTGCTTTCGCCGCGGGTCCCCCAGGCAAAATAGATGTGCCGGAATTGGCCACAAGTGCACCAATCCCGGTGAAATTCATATCTAATGAAACACCGAGGAATGGATATGTTGCTTTGCCAGATTTAATTAATTGATCTGCGGTTTTTCTCGTTTGATTAATTGGAATTGCAAAACCCAAACCAATTGAACCCGTTTGTGAGGATGAACCAAGAGTTGCAATCGCCGAGTTAACGCCAATGACCGCCCCAGTTGCATCAACTAGTGGGCCTCCAGAATTTCCTGGGTTGATAGCAGCATCAGTTTGAAGTGCATTAATGAATGAGCTTCCAGAACCAGAATCACCAGCAGTTACTGGTCGATCCTTAGCGCTGATAATTCCAAGTGTCACAGTGCCTGAGAGTCCAAGCGGTGAACCAATTGCAATCACCGAGTCTCCAACAGCAACTTTGTCACTATCTCCAAACTCAAGTGCTGGCAGATTCGTAGCACTGATTTTTATAACTGCTAAGTCATAAGATGCATCACGACCAATTATGCTCGCGCTATAGATATCACCATTGTTCAAAGTGACTCGTATTGCACCATTTCCGTTACCAACACCGGCAATAACATGGTTGTTAGTCAAGATGTAACCGTTACTATCGAAAATAAAACCGGAACCAGTTCCCCCACGACCTGTTGCTGAACGAGTATTAACAGACACAACTGAGGGCAAAACTCTGGCAGCAATTCCCGCAACAGAATCTGGTGCACGCTCGATT
>CAIUSQ010000060.1 GCA_903901905.1 uncultured Actinomycetes bacterium | reverse complement strand
TTTAGCTCATAATCAGGATCAGTCACCTTTGAACGTGATTTATGGCTATTCCGGTAAATCCGACCAAGGAAACTGATGTGATGGCGACCGGTGTTCCACTGTGAATCCGACCAGCGTTCCGGCGAAAGCGACCAAGGTTGGTGCAGTCACAAGGTAGATTTCTATTTTAAGGTTTTGGACTTTTCTAAAAACTGCTCCAGTTTTGTCAAACACTCTGCCATATTGCTCCTTCCAAATCCAATGCGGAAACAATCGTACTCTTTGTTGTAAAGTGTCCCCGGAAGCAGTAAGACCCCAGAGTGTCGCACCAACTCATCACAGAATTGTTCGACCGAACTTCCCAAATAACGTGGAAATGCAATTGGTCCTGCCTTCGGTTCTTTCCACTCAAAAAGCTCTTGATGTTGGGAGAAGAACGACGTGAGCAACGCTACGTTACGCCGAATTATTTCCAGATTCCGCTCAATAATTGGATGACGATGGCGCAAGGCGAGCGTCGCAAGATACTCACTTGGAGCGCTATTACAAATCGTTGTGTAGTCTTTAAACGCAGCAAGTGCGTCAAACAGTTCTTTGTTGCGAGTGGCTACCCATCCGATACGCAAACCCGCAAGCCCGTAGCTTTTGGACATGACTCCGAGCGAGATTCCTCGTTCGTTAATGTCCGCAAACGCCGGCAAACATTCAGTAGGGTCGTATTCCAATCCTCGATAAACCTCGTCAGAAAAAACTATAAAGCCTCTTTTATCCGAAAGGTTGGATAATTCATGCAGGAAATCAGGATTAGGTAGATACCCTGTTGGATTATGCGGAAAGTTGACAACAACGACTTTTGTTCTATCTGTCACATTCTCTTTAAGGAATTGTAAGTCTAATTCCCAAGCACAATTGGGATTGCCTTTCCATTCCGTTACTTCCGCACCGATACTTCGAGCCACATCCCCGAGAGACTGATAGTACGGAGTATGTACGATTATGTGGTCACCGGGTGCAAGGACAACGTTCATAAAGTTGAATATCGCCTCTTCGGCACCGGAGTGGACAAGAACCTGTCCTGATGAAATATTTTGATAAAGAGAGGCTATTTGTGCTCGAAGTTCGGGACTGCCAAGCGATTCAGTATATCCGAGCCAGAGAGAGGATAATTCCTCATGGGCGTTTTGTTCAAACGTAAGCAAGTCTCCCACGGAGAGACTCTCGCAGTCTGAGCAACAAAGAAGGTGTGGTGCTGTAAACTCGTATTGCGCAAAATATCGCTCAAGCCGAAAGGGTTTTAGTCTCATTTGATGGATCCCAGGTTTCCAGATAAAGTTATAGATGCTGACCTGATTTTATCGAGGTTGTGCTGCGAATCTGGCACAAGTTCGGCTTTCTGGTCAAGCATTGTCCGTTTCTTCCTCATGGATTCGCCCTTCAGCTCGACCTTGTAGGCATTGTGCACCAGCCTATCAAGAATAGCATCAGCCAGAGGTGAATCACCTCCACCAAGTTGCTCATACCAACCTTCATGGCGGTATTGAGAACAGAAAATTGTGGATGAACGTTTTCGTCGTCGATGAAGAAGCTCGAAGATGTCCTTTGCTTCATTTGAAGTAGGTTTCAATAGCAGCCATTCATCAATGATCAG
>CAIUSQ010000059.1 GCA_903901905.1 uncultured Actinomycetes bacterium | reverse complement strand
TAACTCAATAAAAGTTGCACCCATTGATCGAACTTCATCTGCAGATGCTGGACGAACATCGTAAGCAGAGACAACTGCACCAAGTCGTCGAGCAGTTGCAATTGCCTGCAAACCAGCAACACCTGCACCAAGAACAAGAACTTGCGCTGGTGTAACAGTTCCTGCAGCCGTCATGAGCATTGGGAAAAATCTTGGTGATAATTCTGCGCCAACAAGAACTGCGCGATATCCGGCACACAATGCTTGAGAAGTAAGTGCATCCATTGATTGTGCGCGTGAGATGCGGGGAACTAGCTCAAGTGAGAACGCTGTAACTCCTGCAGATACTGCAGCATCGATTGAATCAACACTAGTGACAGGAGAAAGAAATGAAATGGTGATTGCACCTTTTTTTAACTTGCCCATTTGAGCTGGTGTTAATGGTTGAACTGAGAGAACTGCATCAGCAGCGCTGAGAACTTCACCATCAGAAATCGTTGCACCAGCAGCTTTATATTCAGCATCTACAGCCTGTGAATGGACTCCAGCACCGGATTCGATGACAACGTCAAAGCCAAGTCGAGTTAACTTGTTAATGACATCGGGGACAAGCGCCACGCGCTTCTCACCATCTTTAATTTCTTTCGGGACGACTACACGCATGGGCAGAATGCTAGTGCTAGTTGCCTTTCAAGTCACCCTGAGTGAGGTGGAAAAGCAGCGATTGAATCGTTGTGCGGCGATGATACGCCTCACGCCAAATCACAGAACGCGGACCATCGATTACAGATGCCTCAACCTCTTCACCTCTGTGAGCGGGTAAACAATGCATGAATATTGAGTCTTTATTTGTGAGCGAAAACAAATTCTCTGTTACGGCAAAGGGTGCAAGTGCCAGCATTTTCTCCTTGCGTTCACCTTCAGAATCTCCCATAGACATCCACACATCGGTATACAAAACCGAAGCATCTTTTGATGCAGCTTCTGGATCATTGCTTACTTCAACTTTTCCACCGCTCTTTGCTGCGATATTTTTTGCAATCTCAACAACTTTGGTATTAGGTGCCCACTTACCACTTGGTGTTGCAGCAACAACGTGCGCACCCATGATTGCACCCATGATCAACCATGCATGTGACATGTTGTTTCCATCACCAAGATAAACAAATTTACGACCTGCAATATCTTTCCCAAAGTTTTCGCGAATTGTTAACCAGTCGGCAAGTAATTGGGTTGGATGATCGTCATCAGTTAAGGCATTTATGACAGGAATGGATGCATGCGCGCCTAATTCCTCAACATCTGCCTGAGCGAATGTGCGAATGATGAGCGCGCTGCAGTAGCCACTAATTATTTTTGCTGTGTCCGCGATTGTTTCGCCACGGCCCAATTGCAATTCATCGCCACGAATAAAGATTGGAGTGCCGCCCAAATGGGCAACTGCAGTCTCAGAGGAAAGTCGAGTACGGGTTGAAGGCTTAGTCATATAGATAGCAACACTCTTATTTGCTAAAGCGCTCTTTGAACGAAGAGGATCTTCGGCAAATGCCGCAGCGGTTTCCAGCAAAAGCTCAACATCATCGCGGCTGAGATCTTGTGTGCGCAGTAAGTCCTTCATTTGTGAATTCTACTAGGTAGTTTTGCCATCGCCAAAGGTATTCTTATCCACCTC
>CAIUSQ010000058.1 GCA_903901905.1 uncultured Actinomycetes bacterium | reverse complement strand
CTGACTAGCTCAGTTGATCTCTCAATCACTGCTATCAGATTTGATCCATTCTTACTTTGAGCGCAAGGATAGAAATCATAGATTGCATCTTTACCACCACGAGCTTGCTCCATTAGTTCTGGAATCAGCCTAGCTACAGTTGTCTTGCCTGTTCCATACGGACCATGCAGTAGTATTCCGCACTTACCAAACGCAGGGAACGGGATCACTTTATTGATGATCTGGTCCAGTTTGTCCTTTGATGGTGCATCAGAAATCACGCACTCTTCTAGAGTCGTGGGCGAGAATTTATTTTCATCAAACATTTGAATTCCTTTAGTTTTTAAATGAGAGTGAAGTTGCCTTCACTCTCAAATAGCTTTAAGCAGCTTGATTGATCATGGGATCGTTGGCTGAGTTAACGGCATCTGATATCAGGGAAGCTTTAGCTGCTTCTTCTGCTTCCAAATATCGTTGTCTTTGAATTGATTCAATTTCAACTTTGTTTTGGGCAAAATAAGCTACAAGTGCTACATCAACCGCCGCACTGCTTTTCACCACACAATGAACGCTATAAGTCCCATCACCGTTAAGTGTTAGAACTGCTACAGCATGTTCATCAATACTTTCCTTATTGAAGTTTGCTGTAAGTACTTCACTAGATAGAGTTGCAATGCATTGACTCATCAATACATCACGTGCAATTTCAGCTTTTTCTTTTGGCTTTAGTCCATCTTTGCGCTGAAGTGATATTTCTTGAATACCGCCCCGCTCAATGATTCTTTGAGCTACTTCTTCAACTTTCCAATTCTCAGCAATTGCTACACGCAGCACTGTGTGATAAGTTGATAAGCGACGACGATCTTTAGCTCCAAAGACGCAGTGAATAACTTTGAGAGTTAGAGGGGAGCTTGATTTGAATACATAGCCTTTTAGCCTGATGTAATCGTTAAAGCCCTGCTTCATAACTCGTGCGTTTTCTCCACTAGTCAAATCACTGTAAAGCACTTTGCAATCACCAAGAAGTTGGTAAAGTGACCCATTGGAATCTGCCAATTGCGTTGTTTCCCATACCTCACGTTGAATTGCTAAGGTTTCCAAACGTTGCCTCATGCTGGTAGTTGCGTGAGCATCAACTGTTGCCTTATAGGCAAAGTTGGTGTATGTTTCCTGTGTCATGAACATTTCCTTAAAGTTCAAATATCAACATCAGACTTGGGCGACTGCTTGCGTCTTGTTGATGTGATGGACTTTTATATAGATGCTGGTAATGCGCCTCTTAATTTGGGAATTTGTAACGCCTAATAATTAAGCACAAAAATGCCAAGAAATACATTTGCTAAAGGTCTGAAGCGTTATAAATTTGAAACTATGGAAGATGAGTTTCAAGAAGCTTGGTCCAGTCCATACAGATGCTGGTGGTCGTTCTTGTCTTGTAGTAAAGACTATTGGTGGGCATGTCAGCAAAACGGTGACACTTTAGATCCAGAGCTTCAGAGAACATATGAAAACTTTGGAGATGCACACCTAAATGGATTTGCAGCGTGGTGGACTGAAGCTGCAAGAGACAATTTTTTAGAACGAATTGAGCCCCCTAATGTTGAACTTATCAACTCTCATCAAATATTGGATCTAAATCAACCAACTGACTACCCATGGATGATTGTTCGTGTCCCGCTTAATTTAGGAAGAGAAAAATTGATACAAGATTTTTCTTCTATTCTTGAAAAGCATCCTGATCGTGTTCATCACAGAGATCAGACTTCCAAATATCCGTTACTCAAACATAAAAATCTCCACGATGATGTATTGCTGAGAACTTGTGATCTATGGCATGCGATCAATCGCATGGGAGGCATTAGTACTGGACCTAAACAAAAGGGAGATTCTGATAGCTACTATGAAATTGGGAAAAGATTTAAGGCTAACGAAGACCAGGTCATTAAAGTAGAAGACAGGTTAGATGTCATGAAAAGAAAGCGTTCGGCGATGAAAACAGCTGTCTCTCGTATGCTGTCGCAAGCTAATAATCTAATTGCAAATGTGGAGATTGGTCGCTTCCCTTCTAACAAACCTGTACCAAAAAGAGCAAGATGGACTCCAGCTCAACAACGTGAACTTGATGCTGCAGTGCTAAGAGGTGAATGGCAACCAAGGCAAATGAATCAAAATGATTGGGCTATTGAATTCAGGGAAGTACATGATCATTACCGTAATATGCCATTGCATCCTTAAGCTTTGATATTTGAAATCACTGCGACTTCTTTCTTTTCCCTTGTAATAAATCAATGT
>CAIUSQ010000057.1 GCA_903901905.1 uncultured Actinomycetes bacterium | reverse complement strand
CCTAAGCGTGCTTCAACCTTTGAGACATCATCAACTGAGACAACCCATGTGAGCCATCCGCCACCTTCTGCAGCACGCTTTGATACAGCTTTACCAAAAGGTGAAGCATCTGATGCTGGGTGATCTAGTGGACACACAACTTCGATGTAGTGACCGTTTTGTAGAGCTAATGTGAAGTTACGTGTGCCAAAGCGTGGGTGAACGCCTCCATCAACAAAAGTTGAGCCAAGGCGTGAGCCTAGGCGTTGAACTGTGTCGGCTAGTTGATCATGGGACGTTACATATGAGACATGGTCTAAGCGCATGGGTAAATCTAACCCTATGAAAAGGGGTGCTCCTTACCATCTGAGTGCCTACTGCCATCCAATGTGGGCGTGGAAATGGGCAATTTTAGGGGATCAGGACTCCGTAGCCGATTGATTCAATAAAGGTGCCGTATGCGGCGTTGGCCATGGTGATTGCGGTGTTCATTTCATCAAGTGCTGCCTTGTTAGCCGCATTCTTGGCTGCAAGGGCAGCAGGTCCGCTAGCTTTGTAATCAGCACTGTTTTTCTTAAGTGCAGCCATGTAGTTTTTACGTAAGGCAGTCGCAAGCGCGCGTGTCTCCTTTGTGGGAGGAAGGGTTTTGATATGAGCTAGCTCTGCATGATAGGCAGCAGGAATACTGTTGGCTGATGCTCGCCAATCTGCACGATTCTTATCAAGTGCGTCGATATAAACATTTGAATTGACTAAGTTCATAACCATGTAAATATTGTTTGCCAAGACAATGGCTTGACTCTGAATTGTTCGTGCGCCTTGGAGTCCAGTTGTGTTGTCTGTGCTCTTGTCCGTATTGATTAAATCATTTACTTTCACTGTCACCGAACATGACACTACCGATCCACTAGGTGCGCTTGTTATGTCCCAAACGGCGACTAGTTGCCGGTTGGCTTTAGGAGGCAAACTCTGCAAAACCCCATTAATAATCAAATTGAAGTTGTAAGGATATGGGGGTTTGAAAAAGCTAGTTGAACTTCCTTGGATAACCCCATTAAGTGTGTAACCGAAGTTATATCTCCCTGCCCAACAAAGTAATTGGGTGGGCTCCATTTCTATTCTAGGAGAAATCAAGGTCTTTAAGTAGGGGACCGGCGCAGGTGCGACGTAAACAACTGGAGGCACAATAGCCACAGTTGCTGGAAATCTATACGTAAAGACGCCAGTATTAATCAAATTACCACTGGTTGCTGGGCTCCCGTTGATTGTGAAGAAGTTTGCGTTCACATCAGCGAGGGTGTAACTGTTAACTGGTGTGAGCGTGATTGTTGCCGTGTACGTTGTTGCGCCAGCAAAAGTTGTTGGAGACCCAGACCATGCTATTGATGAAGTGAATTGACCATTGCTTGAAAGCAAGGAAACTGGCGTGGCAGATGTTACTGGCGCAGTGATAACGACATTAGTTGTAGTGATTGGGGCGATGGTCAGTGCTGCCGTGTTAATACCTACTGCGGTCAAGGATGCATATGAAGCAGGCCCGTGATAGGTGACTGATGCCAACGATGTGGTGTTTTTGAATGAGTCCATACCAAATGACTCAATGGTGTTTGGGATGGTTATCGATGCAAGGGATGAGCATCCATCGAATGTGTGTTCAAAAATGTTTGTAATAGCATTTGGTAAAGTAATTGAAACTAAGCTCGTTACATTGTAGAAAGCATAGTTGCCCAAAGAAGTGATGCTGTTGGGAAGTGCAATGGTTGTAACCGCAGTCCGCTCAAATACAGAATTACCGATTGTTGTCAATGAACTGTTTGCCTGAAAGGTAACTGTGGCTAAAGAAGTATCTGCATAAAATGCCGCTTGGCCAATCGTGAGGACTGTATTTGGGATATATACAGATGTAACTAAGGCATTTGCTGTAAATGCTTCAGCTAGGATGTTAGTTACGCCGGAAGGTATGACTGCAGTTCCTGCACAACTAGAATTACCTGTTACAACATTGCTCGAAATACTGAAGTAACCACTTGTGCCACAATCAACCGCGCCTGTTCCCGAGCTATAAGCAGCTGGATTGATTGTCAGCGCGTAGGTTCTCGTCGCATCAGGTGCAGTGGCGTTGTGAGCCGTAATTGTGTAAGTGGTGGCACTTGCGGCAGTGCTTGGTGTGCCAGAGAGCAGACCTGTAGATGTACTAAAACTTAAGGTTCCATTACTGATTGCAGGTGAGATTGTATAACTTTCCACCGTACCGCCGCCTGATGCATCGAGGGTATAACTTGTGATTGCAGATCCGGTCGTTGCTGATCCTGAAGCTGACGAAAGCGTGAAAGCGGGAGCAGCTAAGGGCGGAGAGGCGTCACAAGCACTTCGCACAGTTGGGCTTAGCGAAATTGTGTTAGTGCTCGAATAACGAGATGTTCCATAAACTTCGTCTGCAATATAAGAGGATTCGATCCCGAACCCTATGTATGCACCGCTACCATCAGTAGAGTCGTTATAAATCCCGAAACCATTTCTATTCCAACCCTGGTCTACGTAGCTGTTTCGTTGAATAATTGTTGGAGCTGAACCGTTCCAGACAAAGCTATATGGTGGCTGTGAGCCAAAGGCGTATGTTCCATCTGAAATCGACCCGACTTCAACTGTTGGATAAATGCTTGAATTCACTTTGAAATCACTTAGTGTGTAAGTGCCTTCAACTGCAGTGACTCCGTTATGGCTACCATTAGTTAGAAAGTTTCCTGTGGCTTTACTATCCATATTCCATGCCCAACAAACTCCCGTAGAGACAGCACCTGCCGGTGCTGCAGTGCCAATGCTCATGAGTGAGGCTGTTACAAGTAGCACCCACGCCAAGAGCACAGAATGGATGCGTGATGAAGTAAAGGCTGCTTTCTTTTGCAAGACGAACCAACTCTCAGATAGTGGTCGCTTTGATGGAGCGAATACAGCAACTGTAGGGGGTGAGAAGGGGTTAGTGCCCTGCGAAAAGGTGAACTCTGGGGTTTATCTTGCCAATACACACATCAACGCCTCAACCGTCAACAACGGCGCAGCGTTATGACCCAAATTAACCCTTGCTTCCATAATGGCGCCTATTTTGTTTATCGTTGCCTGTGGCTTGTTGCTAGCGGCATAAGCATTAATCTCATTTTCAAGCTCTTTATTAATCAGGCCGTCATTACTTCCCGTTTGCACCATCATGACATCGCGGTAGAACGTGGCGATATCTAATAGCGCCGCGTCCAGTCCATCTCTAACCATTCTTGTGCTGCGGGTCTTTTGTTCTTTCTCTAACTCCTTTATTGCCTTGCTTCCCCCACTTGCCATTCCTCGGCCAGTAGCGCCTTTGCCATAGGCAAGTGATAAATCATCTATCTCTTTTTCATTTCGCTCATCAGCAGCAGAATTTGCTTGCTCAGTTGCTAGATCAACTAAGGCTTGTGCTGCAGCAAAAGCAGAAGAGATTCCTTTTAAAGAAAGTGGCAGGGCCATGATGGTGGTGCGGGTGTTTCGCACCGACTCGTTGGTAGCTAAATATCTCGCTCGGCCAATGTGTCCTTGGCTCACTCGTGCTGCAAAATCTGCCATTGCTGGGCTTATGCCATCGCGCTTTTGGAGAACTTGTGCAACGGCTGTGTTAGATGGTGTGACAAGTTGTAGATGACGGCAGCGAGAGCGAATAGTTGGCAACACATCATGCAACGTTGGAGCACAGAGCAACCACACAGTTCTATTGCCTGGCTCTTCAATTGCTTTTAGTAACGCATTGGCTGCAGATTCTGTGAGTCTGTCAGCATCTTCCATAACAACCACGCGCCAGCCACCCATAGATGGCGCCCAAGCAACTCGTGTTAATAGTTCTCTTACTTCATCGATCTT
>CAIUSQ010000056.1 GCA_903901905.1 uncultured Actinomycetes bacterium | reverse complement strand
TGCTCCAAACAAGATTGACTTCAAGAAGGGTGGCTACATAGCTGCAGGTATTGCACTTGTACTGTATCCACTTCACCCTTGGGACAATGCACCAGCATTCGTAAATGCAATCGGCTCAACTATGGGACCATTATTTGGAATTATCATGGTTGATTACTACTTGCTTCGTAAGTCACAAGTAGATGTTGATGCACTTTATACAGAAGACAAGAGCGGACCATACTTCTTCCAATCCGGATTTAATATGAAGGCAATTGCCGCCGCACTTATTGGGTCAGTCTTCTCCAGCTTCCTACCAATCTGGGGACCAGTTTCATATGACAAGTTCGCTCCATATGGTTGGTTCTTGGGTGTTCTAATAGCAGGTGTTACCTACTGGGCAATTAATGGCGGAAAAACTCCCCATAAGAAGTAAATAGAAAAAGAATCTGACCCGGGTCTACCAAGTTCCCGGGTCAGTTTCTTTTTTGCCTAATGGCACTAGCCGCCTGTCACACTTCGCGCCTACTCTCTACTCATGAGCCTTCGCTTCAGAAAGTCGATGAAGTTGCTTCCTGGTGTGCGCTTGAATTTTAGTAAAGAAACGGTCGGCTTATCTTTCGGTGTTCCCGGAGCTCGCTACACAATTAACTCAAAGGGTCGCCGAACAATTAGCACAGGCCTTCCCGGCACTGGTATTTACAACGTCGAAACCATCAGTAGCGGAACTCGTTCCGCTAGTGCTCGTGCGAAAACATCGACACAAGAAACTGAAACATCCAGCGGTCCGCCCGCTCCTGGCTTTTTTTCGGGCAAAGCCGAACGAGCACTCAACGCTTTCTTGCTAGATATTTACAATGCTGACAAACTTGCCGATGCTACGTATGTAATCGAAAAGGCTGCGGCGCTTCGCAATCAATATGAAGATTTGAAATACCCACTCGAGCTAATCTCTTTCTTGCACGGCATCACCGATGACAAGTGGGAAACCGAGGCGGCCACGTGGGGCGCGGTTTTATGGGAGAACCGAGACCTAGCTTTTAGCAATAAACACGTTATTAAATATTTTAAAGGGATTATGCCGCAGGTGTCTATCGCAACCGGCATCTCAACGCAGATGCATTACAACAAACAGACCCTTGGATTTATTTACACCGAAGTCTTACAGGGGCAGAAGAAGTATGAAGAAGCTGTTGCGGTATTGCTTCAGATGTCGGCAGATCAGATGGTTGCGGTTTCACTTGCCGATGTAGAACTATCAAATAAAGACTTTGATGGCGCAATTGAGACAACTGAAGATGTTGAAGTCTTCGATGATGCAACAGCAATGTTGATGATCCTGCGCGGTGTGGCATTTCGCGAAAAAGGGCTACACGAGGCTGCCGTTGAATGCTTCAAGCGAGCACTTAAATTGAAGGATTCCCCAGAGGCGCTAGAACACCGCGCACTATTCGAACGCGGAGTTACCTACGCCCTAATGGGCAAGCGTGCGATGGGCATAAAGGATCTCGAAAAGATTTTAGTTGATAACCCTGATTACCCAGAGGTCGAAAAGAAGTTAAGTGAGTTAAAGAAGTAACACACAATCGTTTTTAAATCTTATCCACAGCGAAAAAATAAAACCTAAGTCAGTTTCTTCAACTGACTTAGGTTTCGCGGTGCGTACCGCTGTAGCTCAGCGGATAGAGCACCTTTCTAACTAAGAGGCGGGTCGTAGGTTCAAATCCTACCAGTGGTACGCACAACAAAGTGGCC
>CAIUSQ010000055.1 GCA_903901905.1 uncultured Actinomycetes bacterium | reverse complement strand
TGAAGAGTGACAGATCCGTGACAGACGATTGATCAGAATGGCAATTAATTATCAAAAAAGCGATTTACACGCTCAGATTTAAGTGGGCCCTGTCGGTCTCGAACCGACGACCCACGGATTAAAAGTCCGTTGCTCTACCGGCTGAGCTATAGGCCCCACTGCTAAAGGGGCGCACATATTAATTAGTTAATATCTGGACTCGCTTTAGTGGGCTTATCTTACGACATCTTTTGGGTTGTTATCTCACAGATATGCGACAGATGGCTAACCCCAAATAGGCTAAAACGGCTAGGGCTGTGATGGAAAATTGAGAACTACTCCACTAAGGGTAATTAGCTCTTAGTCAATGTAAAGACCGCACTTGTTGTGCCCGTACTTTTGACAGTAAGTACATACGGTGCGCCTGGAAGTTGAAACTGCTCACCTTCAAGAAAACCTGTTAGGACCAAATTGGAGGGGAGAGTTTCAGGATCTAGATTTACAACACTTGTAGGAAGATCAGCATCACGTCTTTTAATCAACATGGGGCCAATAGCACTGCCTTTGGCCTTTGCCCAAGCGGGCCCGGCCATTCTTATTTGAAGTTGTGGTTTGTAGAGAAAGCTACTGACTGAGGTGCAAAGATCTTCTGCCGGAACGTAATACTCAAAGAAATACCAGATAGTTTTGTATTTGAATTGATAAACAATCCTGTCTGTACTCAGCCTTGATTCGTCAACAGTTGTATCAACGCCAATTGTAAGGTTTATGGGTTTTGGTGTGGAAAAAGTAGTAGCGCGTTGAGTGGCACTTAAAGTCGCGCTAGGACACCAATCGTCATTACCCATCAAATCTCTAAAGTCTCCATACTCATCAACCGAACAATTTGTTGCATTAAACTTTGTAAAATCGGATTTGTCACAGGTGAGCGAAGACGAGTGATAGAAATTAAAGTTATGGCCAAGTTCATGAATCAATGTCGTTGTTCCAAAAGACTTGAGAAGTAGAGAGTTTCCTCCTTGCTCGCCAAGTCCTGCATACCCGCATGAGTCGTTAATATTGACGGTAATCAAGTGAGTCCCTATCGGAATTGACTTCAGCCCTGCAATTTTCATTGCTGCCTTTTTATCGGCAGAGCTGTTGCAATGTTTTATGGCTGTGCCGGCCTTTCCAATAACAAAGCGGGAAATTCCAAACTTCATTTTGCCAAGGGAGGTTTGCTTCCAAAATGTAATCGCCTCATCAACAGTGCTCTTTGCATAACTGAGCATTGTCTCTCCACTAGTTTCTGTCGTTGCCTCTTCTTCTACTGCGGTCCAGAAATCTGGTTGGTCTTTGGGCGTTAATCCAACGTAAACAATTTTTTGCGTCGTAGACCAGTTATTTTGTGCTTTTGCCGCTGTTGCAACTGGCACGAAAGAAGCAGTGAGCGCCACGGAAATAGTGGCAACAAGGATTCTTTTCATTATCTGCACATCCTCACTTTAGCCCTTTTGCTGCTCATATGAGGTGATCTCGAATTACAACCGCCTTCTCATTACCTATTGGTAGTTCTAACACGGTGGGGCTACGATGAAACGGTGAAAAAGTTGGCAATGGCACTTTCATTAGTCATGTGTTTTTCTCTCTTAGGAAGTGCTGGTGCATCTGCCGTAGGCGCACCCAAACCTGGAAGCAAATGCTCTGTCTTAAAAACTGTTAAGACTATAGATAAAAAGAGTTTTACTTGCATTCTTAGCAATGGAAAGAAAATGTGGAGTAAGGGCTCATTAGTTAAGAGCACAAAAAAACCAGTTGTTGGCAATAGTAGTAAAGGTACTTTGAATCCAGGTCCAGTCTCTAGTCCGGGTCCAAGCTCTGGTGCTAGAAAAAAAATCGCACCTTCTTACAGTTTTACATCCAGCAGGATGAGTGCCAATAAAATTAAAGCTGGCGAATCTATTGAAGTAACGTTTAGATTAACTAGTGATGATCCAACTGTTTCAACACCAACTGCGTTAATTGATTTTGTGACAGGACATACCGAAGCGACTTTAGTCTCTGGAGATAAATTCTCTGGAACTTGGAGAGTTACTCTCTCTTCAGCGCAAAATACCTTTGCTGGAAATTACAAGGTTTATCTTTCAGTTGTGGGTTATGCCAATAATGAAAAAAATGAAGAGTGGCTGACCGTGGGCAATCTAGAGATATCTGGAGTTACAAAAACTGCTCCAAAGTATGTTTTTAGTGGGGCATCTTCGATCCCAAGCAGCGCGGCTCCCGGATCAAAAATATTTATTGATTTTAATTTAACTTCAGATGATCCAACAGTTATAACACCAACGGCAGTGATTAATCTTACTACGGGTCATGTATCAGCAACTTTAGTCTCTGGAGATAAATCTTCAGGGCGCTGGAGAGCGGAATTAACAATTCCTGAAAATACATTTGCTGGAAGTTACAGGGTTTATCTCTTTGTAGAGGGATATGCCAATGGTGAAAAAAATGATGAGACCTTAACCCTGGGCAATATCTCAATTAGTGGCCCAACAAAGATGGTGCCCTATTACCGCTTTAGTGGCGTTTCTATTGATAAAGCTAAGGTTTCTCCTGGTGGTTCTGTCACCGTTACTTTTGAACATACATCTAATGATTCAACTGCTGAGACGCCTTACGTGTATCTCGATGATGTAGTTGGCCCTACTCAAGCCTCAAAGAGTTCAGGAACAAATATGTCTGGAGTATGGACTGCTAATCTGCAAGTCCCAGCAGATGCCTTTGCGGGAACTTATAACGTAGTACTTCTTGGCATGGGTTTTGCAAACGGCGAAAAGAATGACGATCGAGTAAATGTAGGCTCTGTAACAGTCGAGTAGATACAAATCTAACTGCTAGAAATTTACTTGATTAAAATTTTTATCGCCCGTTAGCTGCTCTCATCAGGCGATCTCGTATTGCAACTGCGATGCCAGATCCTGTTGGTTGTTCTATAACAACGTGGGACAGACCTAACTCATCTGCTTTGCGGAGTGATGCATAGAGGATCTGTGCAAACTCAACATTGTTACTAGGGGAAGCCAGACGAATAACATCTTTTGGAGTTGGTGTTGTAGTTATTGCAATAAAGCCTTGACCTGCTCGGGGGGTTTGATCTAATAAAACTTGCGCTGCAGGTGCGTAGTGAGCATCAAGTGAACCGCTAACTCGAATATTTTCTTGGCCTGAATCAATTAAATCTGTTGATTCAACTACATCTAAACCTGTTGATGTAGTAATCATCTGGGCTGTAATAGCACCTGGGCGCAGAATCTTTGGGTTATTGCCTGTGCAATCAATGATCGTTGATTCAACACCAACGGCGCATGGGCCGCCATCTAAAATCTGATCATCTGCAGATAGATAGCTACTTAGTTCATCACTAACTGCTTGGGCAGTTGTTGGTGAAACATGACCAAAGCGATTAGCACTTGGTGCTGCTATGCCTTTGCCACCTAGCCCATGGAAAGCATTAAGGAGTGCCAGTGCAACAACATGGTCTGGTACGCGAATACCTACAGAGCTTTGTCCGCCAGTAATAAAATCTTGAGCTAGTGAAGATCGATTTAGAATAAGCGTCATTGGACCCGGCCAAAAGTCTCTGGCTAATTCAATGGCAAATGTTGGAATCTCTTTGGCCCAATCACCCATAGCCTGCATTGAATGTATGTGAACGATTAAAGGGTGATCTGCAGGGCGCCCCTTTGCTGCATAGATCTTTGCCACTGCCGCCTCATTTGTTGCATCAGCGCCAAGACCGTAAACAGTCTCAGTTGGAAAGGCGACAAGATGGCCAGTTATTAGTTTTTGCGCTGCCAATACCATCGCATCTGCTGTGCACTGTGAGACAAACTGTGGATGGCCCATGGGATTAATTCTCCCACTAATCTCAGAAATAATTAACACCTTGCACAGTCAATAGTGGATACTTGGAGTATGAAAACTACAACATTTCGAAAAACAGCATCCATAGCAACTGTAATCGCTTTAATTACTGGCGCGGGTTTGTTTAACCCTGCAGCAGCTGCCGCACCTACTCGCTACATAACCACAACAGGTAATGGAACGGTCAGCGTGATCCCTGATGCAGTTAAAGTCAGCGCAACTGTCTCTGTGCTGGGTGCAACCAGCAAGGCCGCCTTAGCAACTGCCAACACAACATCTACTGCTGTTCGTAAAGCGCTTACTGCAAATAAAATTGCCACCAGAGATGTTGCAACCCAATCGATCTCGGTTTATCCAGAGTATTCATATCTAGATAATTCAAATCCTGTTATCTCTGGCTACAGAGCCAGCCAATCATTTTCAATCACTGTTCGCGCCGCAGCAACTGCTGGCGCCGTTGTTGATGCAATAGTTGATGCAGGTGGTGCCAATGTCATGATCAATGGTGCATCACCATTTGTTTTAGATAATGAAAAGGCAACAGATTTAGCGAGAGCTGCAGCAGTTAAAAGTGCGCGAGCAAAGGCTGCTTCTTATGCAAAACTGTTGGGTGTGAAACTTGGAAGAGTTGTTTTCCTTGATGAGCAGTCATCTCCAAATCCATTCCCTGTTTTTGGAGTTACCGCAAAGGCTGAAGATTCAGCAACACAAATTGACTTAGGCCAACAAGAAGTAACAGTTCTAGTCACTGTTCGCTGGGCTATATAAGCGGGTTTGGTCACCTGCTTATTGGCAGGTAAGATTGGCGAGCCTCGTACGTCCCCATCGTCTAGGGGCCTAGGACATCGCCCTTTCACGGCGGTAACACGGGTTCGAATCCCGTTGGGGGCACGCAGTACC
>CAIUSQ010000054.1 GCA_903901905.1 uncultured Actinomycetes bacterium | reverse complement strand
TGGTCCTTGCACTTGAGCCTTCTTCTTAATAGCCACTTGGATTTTCCTTAACCGGTTGTGTATTGCAGAGCCGACCGTCGCCGCCTCTACCTGCTACTACGCATCCGCGCGCTGAATGTAGCGGAGGTTGGACAAAACGGACATTTCGTCAAGGGAGCGGGGTTACTCCAGACCTTAATTTTAGCGAGCTCGAGCGCAAATCCTGCGCAGGCAAGCCAAAAGGCGGCTTTCCCGTGTGGAAAACCGCCTTTTGATACTACTTATATAGATGGTTATGAGCCTTTTTTACATTGCTTGGCCAATAAGCCTTGGGTGTCAGTGATGGTCTTTTCTAGTGTGTCGAGATCGATTTTCTCTTGTCCGCCTAGAGCGTTTCCTAGATCGGTAAGAGTCTTGTAACCAAAGATGTTTGCTTGCTCGAGCATGTCATCGTATGCGGACTTAACGGTCACATAGAGAGCGTTTGTGTCGCGGCATGCCTTGAGCATGTAGGTGTTCTTAGTTGGTGTGACTACTGGATTCTTGCCACAGATATAAGTCTTTGAGCCAACCTTCTTTGTTGTGCCAGCCTTTGTGCATGAAGATCCAGTTTTGATGGTTGCGGCTGAGGCCGGGGTGACAACTGAAGTGGCTAGAAAGAGGCCAAGAGTTGAAGCGATTACGATCTTGCGAAGCATAAATACCTCCATAGGAATGGCCAAAGAATAGCAAGAAACCCTTATTTTTGAAGGGGCGCAAGGGTGAATTACGTGTTAATCCTCTGTGAATTAGTTGGCTACTCAGAGCAGATCAGAGATTCGAGCCATGCGAGAAAGTGCCTCACAGGCAGAACGAATAATTGGTATTGATAACAAAGCACCAGTGCCTTCGCCAAGCCGTAAATCTAAATCAAGAAGTGGATCTAGTCCTAAGTGTTTGAGTGCAATGTTTGATCCTGGCTCGGACGAACAATGCGCAGCAATAAGGAACTGGGTTGTATTTGATTTTAGTCCTTCCGCCACAGTCGCTGCAGCAAGTGTGATTACCCCATCTAATACAACCGGTATTTGTAGCGATGTTGCACGAAGTATGTAGCCAGTGAGTGCAGCTATTTCTATGCCACCAATTTGTGCAAGAACATCTAGTGGATCTCTTGTAGTTTTTGTTTTATTGATTAACTGCTCAACTATTTCTTCTTTGCGTGCATAAGTCGCATCGTCGATTCCTGAGCCGCGTCCTGTAACTTCTTGTGCGGTTGCTTTTGTAAAGTAGGCAATCAACGCTGCTGACGGTGTTGTGTTTCCAATGCCCACTTCGCCAGTGCAGAGTGAGCGTGACCCACCTGCGATTAATCTTTCAGCAGTTTGCGCACCAACATTCATGGCAGCAAGTACTTCTTCTCGTGTCATTGCGGCGTCAGTTCGAATATCGTGCGTTCCGCTTTTCACTCTTTCGTTGCGAACAGCCCGTGACTTAGAGTCACCAACCGCACCTACATTTATGTATTGGCAGTACACATCAGCAACATCTGCCAAAACAGAGACTGCAGCTTTGTTATCTCCCATTACTTCTAGCATCATCCCCGTAATTGCTTGTGGCCACGGAGTAACAGAGTCATCGGTTGCTATGCCGTGATCGCCACCAAAGACGGCAATTGCAGCGGGATCAACAGTTGGTGTGTACGAATGTGTAATGCCTGCGATCTGCCCAGCGACTTTTTCTAGTTTGCCTAATGAGCCAACCGGCTTTGCTAAACCATCAAACTCGTTTTGGATTGCATCTGCTTGTGCTTGTGAAAAAGTTGGTTGAGTATGTAGTGCGCGGTCTAGCGCAGATTCACTGCATAACAAGTATTGGTGCACTGACTTATAGATATCTGGTCCTGTGTATGCAAAGGTAGCACCTGCAGCGTTGGCAGCCTCTAGATCTGTCTCAACATCGCCTATATAAATTGTGCGCTCTGCTTTTACATCCAGTGCCTTGATTGCCGCAGTAATCGGCGCTGGATCTGGCTTATGAATCCCTAATTCGCCGGTAGCAATAACAACATCAAAGAAGTGTTCAATTCCGACCGTTGATAACTTCTTCTTAATGTCGGCGGCAGTAATCGTCTGCGTATTTGAAACAATGCCCATCTTTACTTTTCCGTGTAACTCTTTAAGCAGTTGCTCGACCCCCGGCAATAATTCCACCGCTAGTGATGCGTAAGGCACCCCAGGATTTTCTTGCTTAATTAACGTATTTCCCAGATCAAAT
>CAIUSQ010000053.1 GCA_903901905.1 uncultured Actinomycetes bacterium | reverse complement strand
TGATTCCGGGCCAACGCTGATTTGCTTGCTCTGGAGACATGCGCTCACATGCAAGTCCCTGTGCCTTTAGGTTTGATTCAATGTCAGCAACAACTTCTGCGGGTCCATGATCGACGTGTCCAATTAGCTCAACAAGAGTTTCGTTAGATTCGGCTTCTAGTTCGCGCCAAAGATCTAAGGCAGCAATGCCGAGGGTTGTGTAAGTCTTTTGCTCATGTCCGAGGCGAAAGATCCTGGTGCCGCCATGAGAACTACCCGAAACATGATTGTGAGTGAATTGTTCGAGTAACAGCACAGATCTGCCACGCTTTGCCAACTGCCAAGCAGTTGCCGAGCCCATAGCACCACCACCGATGACTACGTGGTCATACTGCGACTGTTCGCGTGCATTCATAAAGAAAAGAGTATTGCCAGTTGAGAATGACTACTTGGTTATTTGCAAATTAAGTTGCGTACCAATGCCGTCCGGGCCTCGAACTAACGACCAGTTGCTGCCGGCAATTGAGTTAAATAGTGATGACCCAAGACCTGGCAAACCATCACGTGGACCTAATCCGTTATCAATTACGGAAAGCGAGATTCCAGTTCCAGTTGCGATCAAGATTATTGTGGCTTCGGTTGCCAGGCCATGCCTAAGTGAGTTAGAGAAGCATTCTTCGATGATGTGAATAATGTTTCGAGTATCCGTGGCTGACACAAAGTCATCTGACCCAGCAATGTTGAGTTCTGTTTTTAGAACCCCATCCCACATCTTCATCAATTTAGGCAATTCAACTGATATGGCTTCCAGTTCGTTGCCAGTGACTTGATCAAATGGTGTCTGGATACTTTGGCGGGCCTTTTCAATCTCCTGCGCAAGCGCTCCAGCATCTTGCGCGCGACCAGCCGCTTCAATTGCAAAAGCAGACGCCATCAGACGAGACTGAAGATTGCCATGAAGATACTTCGCCATGTCGTTACTTAGGCGAATCGCTTCATTATTCTCGGAAATAGTTCTAACGCGACTCTTGTCGATCCGGGATTGTAATTCGTCGAGAATCTCTTGTCGCTGCTTCAAGGCGGTATCGATTAGGCCGCATGTAATCGTCAAGGTCGGGAGCCAAATAGCAATAGTTATGGAAACGCCTATAAAGTGCTGATCCACAGGATCATTAAAGATCACGATTGCACCAAGAGGTGGAAATAGTCCCGCTAACACAAGAGCTGAAATGTATATCTGATATCTATAATGGACAAACTTCTTAATTCCCCAGGAAGCAATTAGATATGTAATGGACGTGGAAACAGCAATAGCAAAGAGTCGCACCAAGAGGTCGTCAGTGCCGTGATCCCTGATGTTTACCGGAGCGGACGAGACAAGCAAAATCGGAATAATGTATCGAAGCGGGAATGCACTCGTTGTAATCATGGCTCGAGCAAGATCGAGTAAGGAGATTTCATCAACTTTGCTTGCAGGTCGCTCCCACAATCCATGGCTCACATCCCGCACAGTTTCATTCGCCGTGGTTCGCAAGTCATCGGCTATCAATTGCCACGAATCAGTCTGACCTGAATCAGAATCTAAACTGTTTTTTAGATCCTCCATGAGAATTCCCAAGTCACCCTCAACTTTTTCACGCAATTGAGCGCTCATGGTAGCGATTAGTTCATGGCTTTGAACTTCCTTAGATTCAATAAAGAGTTGTTCAGCAATGAGCTCAGCTCGCTTTCGCCGAAACTCATGTAATGCATGCATAAGTAATGCCATAGATGGAACGCCGGCTAAGCCAAGTAATCCGGCGGGTAGTGCTCTTCCGACTATTTCTGCATTCAGATCAGATTCAAGATTCAAGCCAACACTGATGGCGGCAGTTGACGCTCCCTTGATGGCACCAAAGACAAACCCGATTACAAAAATCCAGGCAACGGGAACAGGTGTGGTTGCTCGGTTTCGATACAGAGTTAAATGTGCCAAATAAAGCAAGAAACAAAAAACTAAGTAGCCACCGGTTGATGCCAGAAACCAACCCCAAATCTCTGCTGCTTCAAAAGTTGTTGCTTGGAGCAGAATCACTGATGCAATGGTCGTTGGTGCAATGAAGATGTAGGGATCTCGTGAAATTGCCCAACGTCCTGAGAGTGCGGTACGCGCACTTTCCGAAAACATTACATGTTTCCTTGACCAGTTAGCCTAAAGAAAACTCGCGCAATGTGAACTCGTTGGTTTTGGTTCGTGGCCGCAGGTATGTCAAGAGCTTTAGCAATCTTTGCAATAGTTTGCTCGACAGCTTTTTCGCTCACAAATCGCTGCTTTGCAATCTCACCATTTGTGTGCCCTTGAGCAACCATTCGTAGGGTTTCAATTTGGATGTCAGTCATGGCTTGAATGTCTCTTGGGATGTCATGACGTGGTTGTCTGCTTTTTGAGCGAGCACCTGATGCGTTATCGATTGCTTGCGTTATGGCTTCGCTGACAATTTTGATTTCATTTACATTGCTTTTTACTAAGTATTCAGTACCCATTGGAATTTCTGGAAGTTTAGATCTCAACAATCGGGGATCGGTGTATGAAGTAAGCATCACAAGGCCAACATTTGGATTGCGCATTTGGAACCACAACGTTGCAATTTGACATTGAAAAACCAGCCGAAAATGACTTCCTGAAGTTCGAGTATGCCTTAGCCGGATTGGAGTCAACAACATTTTCAGAGGAATCAGATACCGCAGAAGTTTATGACTTCCCTGACGGCTTTGGCCTGTTTTTAGGTGGCATAGATCAAGCAAGTTCATGCGCTCTTGTGCCCCAAACTGACGATCAAACAGATCAAGAGCGATTTATGTCAATGGGAAATGCTCTCAACAGCAGACTTGCAACTGAAGTTGGATTTGATTCAGACTTGAATTCCGAAACGGTGACCTCGGTAATGAGTTGTGTTTTTGATGTGTCTGAAATCGAAACAGATTCGATTACCGTAACAATGGCAATAGCCAATGCAAATGATGGAATTTTGTCAACGGCAGTGTTTTTGAAGACTGATTCCATTAGATTCGAAGAAACTTCAATCAATCTTGAAGAGATTCCAAGCGGACAAATTTTCCAACAATATGTTGGT
>CAIUSQ010000052.1 GCA_903901905.1 uncultured Actinomycetes bacterium | reverse complement strand
TGAGGATCTAATCTCTACTTGGATTCAATGGAAGAGAGTTCAAGAAGTCGATTATGTTCGTCTTCGTCCACACCCAGCGGAGTTCGAGCTTTACTACGATCTCTAAAAAACTTAAAAATACCCCCGTTACTAACTTAAGTAACGGGGGTATTTTTTATTTTTCACTAAGGTGGAGCAGTGAGTGCCCAATCTGCGAAAGTTCGTAAAGCCTTAGATGCGGCTGTTGAAGCAATTGGCGGTTCGGCACGTGATGGTCAGATCGAGATGGCTGAAGCGGTAGCAAACGCCCTGTCTGATCGACACCATTTAATTGTTCAAGCAGGAACCGGAACTGGAAAGTCGTTGGCTTATCTTGTGCCTGCGTTAGTTCACGGGAAAAAAGTATTAGTAGCAACTGCAACGCTCGCACTGCAGAGACAGTTAGTTGAACGTGACCTTCCAAGAGTTGCTCCAGCATTGTCAAAAGTGTTAGGTCGTGACATTAGTTTTGCTATCTACAAAGGCATTGGAAATTATCTCTGTCTACAAAAAATGAATAGTGGGCAAGCCGATCCCGATGGCGAATTTTTGATGGAACTTGGCGCTCTTGAAGGTCAAAGTAAATCTTTGCGAGAGTGGATTAAAGACCCTGATGCAACTGGAGATCGTGATGATGCGCCAGAAGTTGATCGAAAAGTTTGGTTGGCAAACTCAGTTTCGGGACGTGAATGTGTTGGTGCTGACAAATGTGCATTTGGGCAAAGTTGTTTTGCAGTTAAAGCAAAGGAAGCCGCACAAGTTGCTGACATCGTGGTCACCAACCACACGTTGCTGGCAATCGAAATAGTTGAGTCACATCCCATCCTTCCTAACCGTGATGCTGTTGTTCTAGATGAAGCCCATGAGTTTCTTGATCGAACGACTCAGGCAATCACTGAGGAGTTGTCCTCTACGCGAGCATTACGTGCCGCAGGTATGGCTCGAAAATACAAACCTGGTTCAGCAACAGATGCGTTCGGCGCAGCAGCGAGCGATTTAGATGCGGCCATGGAGTACTTCACAACTGAGTACCGTTCAGATCCCACCAAACAAGGACGACTTGATTCCCTGCCAATTTCACTCTCAGCGCCCATTAAATACTTACGCGAAACTGCCCAAATAGTTATCAACGAGATCGGCGCAGAAGGTGAAGCCGGCTCCCCCGATGAAATTGCAACACGCGCTAGAGCAAAAGGTGCAGTAAATGAAGTCAACCAAACGTTGTCCAAGTTATTAAAGTTAACGCCAGATAGCGTCCTTTGGTTTGAGCCAACTTATAAAACCTTGCAACTTGCACCACTTACAGTGGCAACTCTGCTGAGAGATAATCTCTTAAAGAAAACCCCAGTAATCGCTACTTCAGCAACATTAACCTTTGGCAAAAGTTTTGACAGCATCGCCAAGAGTATTGGCTTCACAGTTGGAGATGAAAGTGAAGTCGAAATTAAGGACAACGAGATTGATCCCGGTAATCTCCAAATGCTCGATGTTGGTTCGCCTTTTGATTTCGCTAACCAAGGAATGCTCTACCTTCCACGTGGTTTGCCAGAACCTTCCCGAGAAGCGGTCAGTATTGATGCGTTTGTGGAACTAGGTGAAT
>CAIUSQ010000051.1 GCA_903901905.1 uncultured Actinomycetes bacterium | reverse complement strand
GTAAGGCAGTATCCTTCTGCCTATGAAAATAGCAATCATCGGCCTGGGTTATGTTGGTCGATCTATTGCGCAGGCTGCAGTCGGTGCTGGTCACTCTGTAATTGGTTTTGATACTAATTCTGATGTGATTTCTTCATTATCAATCGGTGGTGACTTCAAAGGAACAACTGATGCTGCATTTCTTGGCAGTGCCGAAGTTGTTGTTATTGCTGTGCCTACACCTTTGGACGCAGCACGAAAGCCTGATTTATCTGCAATTCATGCTGCGTGCAAAACAATCATTGAAAATATGAAGAAACCTGTTTTAATCATTAACGAATCAACTTCTTATCCAGGCACGCTGCGAAATGAAATCGCTGGCGTTATTAAGAAATCTAGTGGGCTTGGACATATGTATGCGTCTTCGCCTGAGCGAGTAGACCCGGGTAATGAAAAATGGACGCAGAAAAACACTCCAAGGTTGTTGGCTGGTTTAACACCTGAAGCAACTGCTCTGGCTCGCAAGTTCTATTCATCTTTCTGCGATGAAATTATTGAAGTATCAACTCCTGAGGTGGCAGAAGCAGCAAAGTTATTTGAAAATACTTTTAGACAAGTAAACATAGCTTTGGTAAATGAATTTGCCCAGATTAGCGATGCTTTAGATATTCCTACTCGTGAAGTATTAGATGCAGCTGCAACAAAACCATTTGGATTTATGAGTTTTCAACCAGGTCCTGGTGTGGGCGGACACTGCATTCCGGTGGATCCAAGTTACTTGGCGTACGTTGCGGAAAATATTGGCGTTCCTGCCGAATTTATTAAGCGCGCTAATGAAGTGAATTTAGGTATGCCGGCTTACATTGTTTCACGGGTTGCAAAAGAAGTTGGCTCCTTGAAGGACAAGAAAGTTGTTGTCATTGGTGTTTCCTATAAGGCAAATGTTTCCGATACTCGTGAAGCACCAGCTGCTTTGGTTATTGAAGAACTTAAGAAACTCGGGGCAGAAGTTTCTTGGCACGATTCAGTGGTTGGTACATGGAACGGGCAATCAAGCAGTGAATTAAAAGGATTTGATATTGCAATCGTTGTGACTAAGCATGATGCAGTATCTGAATCTGCGATTAGAGCCAGTGCACCTTACGTATTTGATTGCACAGGCAGCATTAAGGGCGTTGCTGGGCTTTAGGAATTAGAGATGTGGGCGGCCACATCGGCAATAATCTGCGAAAGATTCTTCTTTGGTGCCCAATTAAGTTCTTGCTTAATCTTTGAAATATCTGGGACTCTGCGCTGCATATCATCAAATCCTGGGGCGTACGCTTTTTCGTAAGGGATAAATTCGATTGAAGATTGTGATTTCGTTTCTTTAATCACAGAATCTGCTAATTCTTTAATAGTGATTTCACCTGTGCCGCCAACGTTGTAGACCTCATTGATGGTTTTATCTGTGCCAACGAGCGCTAGCAACGCTTCGATTGCATCATCAACATGGCAGAAAACGCGAGATTGAGTGCCATCTCCGTAAATGCTGATCGGTTCGTTCTTAATGGCCGATCTAACAAAACGGGGAACAACCATTCCGTAATGTGCTGATTGACGTGAACCAACGGTGTTAAAGAGTCTGGCTGTTGTGACTTTCAAACCTTTTTCTTGATTGAGTGAGAATGCCATGGCTTCTTCGATTGCTTTGGCATCCGAATAAGACCAACGAATTTTTTGAGGCGACCCAACAACGCGGTCATCATTTTCATTGAGCGGCTGTTTTGGATTCTTGCCGTAAATTTCCGATGTGCTTGCAATCAGAATTCGCTTCTTGTGATTTGCTGCGGCGTTTAGAACGACTTCACTGCCTGCAATGTTTGTAGAAATCGACTCAAGTGGGGATTCAAGAATTGTGTTTACACCTAGAGCTGCTGCCATGTGAAAGACAAGATCCACATCTTTGATGGAGTCATTGATTAAATCCACATTTCTAATGTCGCCATCGATTATCTCGAAATTCTTGGTGATGTGCTTTATGTTGGCAGTTGACCCAGTAGAAAAATTATCTAGTGCAACAACTTGATCACCACGTGCGATTAATGCATCAGCTAAGTGAGAACCGATGAATCCGGCTCCGCCGGTGACTAGTACGCGCATGGGTGTAATCCTATTTTGCTAACTTCTTATAGAGCGATACGTGGGCTTTAATCATCTTTTCAACCGAGAAAGCCTTTGTGGCGTGCGCTTTAGCCGCCTTGCCTTGAACTGTACGCAGAGCTTTGGAATCAATCAGTTTTTCAAGAGCTTCGGCTAAATCCTCTGTGTTTTTGCGGGTCACGAATCCAGTCTTGTTATTAATGACAACTTCAGAAACACCACCAACATTTGTCGCAACAACTGGCTTGGAAGCGAGTTGAGCTTCGATTAACGCAATTGGCATTCCTTCATTCTCGCTAGTAGAAAGAATGATGTCTGATGCAGCAAACAACTTTGGTGCATCTGTCCACCCGAGAACTTTTGTATTGCGTGGTGCTTGAGCTTTAACTTGCTCGAGCATGTCGCCACCGCCAGCAATAAGAAATTGCGCATCTGGAAATAGCTTTGCTATCTCCACTGCACGCAAAGGGTTTTTAACTCCTGTCACACGTGCAATCCATCCAATAGTAATTTTCTTACGAGGTTTAGCTTTAGGGATCTTAAGCGGCTCAACACCTGGTGGAATATTTGTAAATTGTTTTTGTTTCCCAATTCTTCGTTCGAGCAACTCTTTTCCAACTTTAGCACCAACTGTGACGATTGCGTCGGTGCGCATCGCAAACCGACGTTCGAAAGAAGTAATGATTAAAGATTTAAGACCTGAGAACTCCGGATCATCGAATAGATGACCGTGGAATGTATGTACTAACTTAACTTGCTTGCCAGCAGCTCTATTGATTTCCTTTATCTTGATGCGTCCAAGATAACCAGCCTTAAATGTGTGGGTATGCAAAATATCTGGCTTAATTTCTCTCACAACTTCTAAGAGTTGCTCAAATGCAAAATGATCTTTGATCGGATTGATTTGACGGCCAAGTGATGGAATACGAATCACCTTTAGTTTCTTTGCTGAAGGATCTTCTGCTTCGAATCCTT
>CAIUSQ010000050.1 GCA_903901905.1 uncultured Actinomycetes bacterium | reverse complement strand
TCCAAAGAAATTATCTAAGGCTCAATACAGAGAAGCATTGGCCAGAATGCGCTCTCTTGGCGGACCAAATGTTCCACTACCCAAAGGCCCAATGCCAAATATGAGAAAAGTGCCAAAGCGTTAAATTAAATTTGTTTATGTCGGAGACTCGAACAGTTAGCAGAGCAAAGCCTAAATGTCCGACTGGTTGGACTCTTAAGAAGTAAGTATTAAACCCCGATAAATCCAAAGGCGCATGTTAAACTCAATTTGGGCCAAAGGGGATTGATGAAAAATAAACTCATAGTTTCTTCCTTGCTTATGTTGTTCTTTGCAGCTTTGCTTCAGAATGCACATGCGTCTGAAAGCGCCTCTACAATAAATGGATTCCCCGAAATAGGTGAGTGGCTCGCAGATGTTCCAGCAATAACATCCCCCGATCAAGTGCGCTACATATTTGGCTACCATGAAAACCGCGACCAAATGGCTGATACCAGCTCAATTATTGAGTACAAAGAAAAAAACCGTTCCTTTTACTTGGCATCACTTGCTCCTTGCCAATTAGTTCCTCAAAAAACTTCACTTGCCTGCATCGAGGGGGTTTACTCGCGGCAGATTGGTAGTCAGAAGTGGGAGAAAGCAGATTTATTTGCTCAAACCACAACTTCAATTCGAGTGAATCCTTCTGAAACAGTTAAGGCCACGCATGGTGCCTTTGCTGCAAGTAACGCAGATTTTCGCCCGCAAGGATTTGCGTCAACAATTTGGAATCTTCCAAATGCTAAACATGGAGATTCAACTTCCTATCTACTGCGAACTCAATTAAGTGGAGATGGGTGTGCCCGCGGATCCTCAGTAGACGACGGCTGCGTCAATAGGCTTACTATTGATCTGATACCACTTGTTAATCAAGTTAATACAAAAATAATTTCCTCTGCTGATCTTAGATATGCACCATTTCCTAAAGGTATCGAATACTCAGTTAAATTGGATTTGGGAGTTTTCATCAAGGCAATTAGTGGATGGTTTTTTAATCGGATTGAGAATCCCGAAATTTATAGATGGGATCCGTGGAACAACCCATTGGATGGAAATAACCCTCCTGGAATTTTGCAAATATCAGGCGCTCCTTCTGTAATTCCAATTGGGATTACAGATTCATTCAACACGACAGCAATTCCAAACTCTTTTAGAAGCAAGGTATGTACATCTGAACCCACGGCTTGCACTCAAGCCGGTTTATCTTTCGGAAAAGCAATTGGAATTGGAAGTGAAGGTGAGGGCAGTGTTCTTGATCCATCCCCAACCCTCCTGAGCGAATTGGAGGCTATTCCGGGCGGTGTAAAAACACTTGGCTATCAATCCAGATGGAGTTCTAAGACGGCATGGCTTGAACAGTTAACTGGCGTAAATGCCGATGCATTATCTTGCCTAACTAAAGGTAGATTTTTTCTGGGTTCTGTAAGTTCGAATGCAACACTTTTCCAAACAACTCCCCCAGTTTGGGATCCAGCGACGCAATCATTTGCTTTCCAAGTCGCGGCTCCACATTTAGATCCAAAAGGTAATTTAAATACTGGAAATTACACGATGCATATACCAATGACTCAAGCAAAGTGTCGCTGGGGTGAAGATGTTGCTAATGCAAAAGTACAAATTTCAGTTGTTAGTGCAAATGGTGATACTAAAGTCACTACTGTCTCATCGATTATCGAAAATGGAATGCTGAAATTTGTGGTTTCTGGAATTACATACTCCTCACCTGTGATTAAAATTAAATTAATTCAAGGTGAGATGCCCGTCAAAAAGAGTCCAGTAAAAGTTGTCGCAAAAATTAAGACAATTACCTGCACTAAGGCCAAGAACAATCGAAAAATCTCTGCGCTAAAACCTAAATGTCCGACTGGTTGGACTCTTAAGAAGTAAAACTAGAACCGTACGGCTGCACTCTTTGTGGCAAGATCATGTAATCCGCG
>CAIUSQ010000049.1 GCA_903901905.1 uncultured Actinomycetes bacterium | reverse complement strand
TTTGCTCTCCAAGCCACATTAGGAATACAGTACCCGCAGTAAGCAAAACAATAGATGAAATAGTAAATATTCCAACCATGTCAGGTGCTACAACTGCAGCTGAACTTGTACCTGGATTAAGTATCTTTATAGTTACACCCCAACCTTGCAAAGCCGCAATGAGCACTGTAAGATAGCGTGTAAATTGATTAATCTTTCTTCGTCCATCTTCACCTTCTCTTTGAAGGCGCTGAAATTCTGGCAACACAATACCTGCCAATTGCAGGATAATGGAAGCCGAAATATATGGCATGATACCGAGCGCAAAGATGGCTGCATTGGACAATGCTCCACCCACAAATAGATCATATAATCCGAATAATGTATTCGAATCTCCACCTTTTGTTGACTGCAATGCAATGACATCCACACCGGGTAGGGGAATATAAGAACCAATTCTCACAGCTAATAAAACAAGTGCTGTGAAGATTATTCTATCTCTCAATTCCTCAATGCGAAATACATTGACCAATGTCTGAAAAAACTTATTCATCGATTGCAGCGGTGCCTCCGGCTAGTTCAATCTTTCCTTTGGCTGACTCAGTGAATTTTGCAGCAGATACATTCAACTTTGCTGAAAGTTCACCGTTGCCGAGAACCTTTACAGGTATTCTTGAAGAACGAACTACGCCCAAGTTCCGAAGTGTTTCAAGATTAATTGTATCGCCGGCATGAATTTTTTGAGTGTCTACCAATTCTTGCAAACGAGCAACATTAACTTCTTGATATTCTATACGGAATGGATTCTTGAATCCAAATTTTGGCAGACGACGACTCAAAGGCATTTGACCGCCCTCGAAGTTTCTCTTCTGCTTAAAACCTGAACGAGAAGAATGACCTTTGTGTCCGCGAGTTGATGTCCCACCATGTCCAGAACCTGCACCTCTACCGATGCGCTTCATGCCTTTTACTGAACCTTTGCTGGGGCTGATATTTCCAATATGCTTCATAATGAGGTATTCTCCGACTTTCAAATTGTCTCAACTTTCACAAGATGGCTGACCACATTGATCATGCCTGCGATTTGAGGATTGAGCGTGTGAACAACTGAATAGTTGGGACGACCCAAGCCTAACGCATGTATTGTATCTTTTTGATTCTGCTTGCATTTGATGATGCTGCGAACCTGTGTTACTTTAATTTTTGAACCTTCTTTCATATCAAACACTCCTTAACCTTGCAACAATTTCTGTAATGAGATGCCTCTGCGTTTCGAAGCAGATTGTGCATCCTCAAGCATTGTCAATGCACGAATAGTTGCTTTTACCGTATTGTGTGGATTAGAAGATCCTATACTCTTCGTCAGAACATCCTGCACTCCGGCAAGTTCGAGCACTGCACGAACACCACCACCTGCAATAACGCCAGTACCAGCTGTTGCGGGCTTGATAAGAACTGATGCAGCACCGTATTTCGCAAGAACTTCATGTGGAATTGTAGTTTTTTGCAATTGCACTTTTACGATATTGTTCTTTGCAGCATTAGTCGCTTTGCTTACAGCGTCAACGACTTCACCAGCTTTGCCTAGTCCATAACCCACATAACCATTGCCATCACCGACAACAACCAATGCAGTGAAATTGAAACGTCGACCACCTTTTACTACTTTCGCAGTACGGCCAACATAAACCAACTTATCTTTTAGATCCAGTTCAGACACTCTTACTTTGCTCACGGCATCCTCTATAAATTAGAATTGCAGACCGCCTTCGCG
>CAIUSQ010000048.1 GCA_903901905.1 uncultured Actinomycetes bacterium | reverse complement strand
TTTCTGCCGTCAAAGAAGACGACTTCATCCCCACGCTCTTCTACCAGTTTATTAACTTCCTCTGGGCGCAGATGCACTCCACCGCCCACAACGCCATTTTCATCAACCTTTATCTCATCTGGATTTCCAAAAGCTACTAGCTCTGGACGTATTTTGATTTTAAGTTTAGGAAAATCTAGAGGTGTTCCATCTGACCATTTAAAGTCAATCTTTTTAAACCCTGGGTATGAACGCGTTACTTTCACATACCTTTTGAGGTCTTTCATCTTGCCACCTAAGGTGCCATTAATTCCATGGGGGGAGATGATGATTCGACCCTTGATATTGAGGGACTCACATAAAGTTTTTTGCCACAGTTTCATGGCATCAGTATCTGCAATCGGCGTAAAGCCGTAGAACAGAATTACTTTGTCTAGATCCATGAGCTAATTCTATCGGCTCAAAAGCAGCATTAAAACCCTTTAATTTAGGCGCTAATAGCCAGATTTACTTCAAGGCTTTTAGAGAGGCTGTGATGATTCCTTGCAGTAGTTTTGCATTGGATGCATTAATAGGCCAATCATTGGGTAGTTGAATTGTCTTCTTTAGAACTTTGTAATCGGCAAACTTAGGAGCAAATGCTCTTAGGACATCTTGATCCCATGGCGCAATTGAAATGTGATCTTTAGATGTAGAGACACCAAAAACATAATGTGTATCTTTTTTTAGCATCGGTTGGTTCCATGCAATGACAAGCTCTAGCTCTGGATGCTTGGCTTTAATTGCCTTAAAAATAGCCTTAATGGTTTTGGCTTGCTGCGGATCGATTGCTTTGAAGTAATCAGATGGTCTTTCAAATCGCTTTGAACTAAGCGACCCACGTGAGTACATGACAAGTGCGTTGGCATGGGCTTGAGAAAACCCGTAGTTTTCCTTTAGGTGCGCAATCTGCTCTGGGTATTTCTTTCCCTCAATCTTTGCCATGACCTTAAACCAGTAGGCCATCTTTTCGCCATATTTTTTCTCAATGGCAGGAAAATGGGATTCCCTTGATGCATCTTTTGGCATAGGCCCAATTTAGCGAACAGTGCGAAGAACTGCAGTAACTTTTCCTAAGATTTCGCAGGCATCACCATCAATTGGTGCAAAGTCGGCGTTAGCTGGAAGCAACCAGATGTGGCCATTTTTGCGTGAGAAAGTTTTGACTGTGGCCTCTCCATCGATCATTGCCGCAACGATTTCACCGTTATTGCAATCTTTCTGGGAGCGAATTACAACGTAATCTCCATCGCAGATAGCTGCATCGATCATTGATTCGCCTACAACCTTAAGCATGAACAAATCACCTGAACCAACAAGTGATTCCGGTAGCGGGAATGTCTCTTCTACTTCTTGTTCGGCGGTGATTGGCCCACCTGCTGCGATACGACCAACGAGCGGTATGTATCTGGTGGCATCTACAGGAGAAGAGTTCTCTGCGTTTTTCTCATCCGGCAACAAAACTTCTAGTGCGCGACCACGAGTTGGATCTCGGCGGATGAAGCCCTTCTTTTCTAAGGCCTCAAGTTGGTACTTGACCGAGGCCGGGCTAGTAAGTCCTGCCACGAGGCCGATTTCGCGCATCGTTGGGGGATAGCCGTTGTTTTCCACGGCATCTTTGATCGCCCCAAGAATCTTGAGCTGGCGGGAAGTTAGGCCATGAGCGTCTGCTGGGCCATCGGAGAGTTCGGTTACGTTTTTAGCCATAGACATAGGGTGACACAGGTTT
>CAIUSQ010000047.1 GCA_903901905.1 uncultured Actinomycetes bacterium | reverse complement strand
CTTAACATCAATAGTTGGGGCACCTAAGGTCAATGCGGTACGAGAAGAAGAGCATCCTGAAGATGGTGCCAGGAATATTCCTTGGCTCTTTTTATCAACGCAGACTTTTACGCCAAGCTGTTGAGTTGTATTTGCAGTTGCAATACCGCCAATAACTGCGCCACCTATAACTGCGCCACCTATAACTGCGCCAAGAATGAAACCTGAAACAACTTTGAATGGGGTCTTCACTTCGTGGCCTGCTTTCTAATATTTATTTTGAATAATCGACACAATTGCATTTCAACCTTAGAGAAACATGAAAATCAACTTATAGCCAACCTATAGAAAATTGCGAACAAGATCAAGATTGGATCTAGCTGGAGACAATCCATGCACCCGCGATTTTAACTTTTATACTTGGTAGCGATCTAATGGTCGAGGCGGCAGATCCATCTGGACCCTTTACAACTTTGCCAGATGCGAATGGATCAAAACTTGCATTGTGAACTGGGCACACCATTAGTTTGCCAGCGGCTAGATATTCCACTAATCCACCGTTATGGGTACATTCAGTTTGATAGGCAAACACGCCGGTCTTTGTTCGAAACAATAACGCCGGTCTGCCATTGGCAAGTGTGAATGCGTGAGAGCCGCCTACTTTTACTTTTGATAATCTGATAATTCTTGTGCCCGAAGCGCTTGCTGCAGTGTTTGAACCAAGTACAGCTGCAGACACACTGGCCAGGGTCAATCGTAACGCTGACCTTCGACTAAAACTCATGCTCCCTGACTTGGATTCGAACCAAGAACCTGTCGATTAACAGTCGACTGCTCTGCCGTTGAGCTATCAGGGATTAAGGGCGTGAGCGCTAACTCTATCGCACCGGAGCGTAGTGACTCAAACTAACGGCCACCTTCAAAGTTGATTAGAGGCTTCCCAATGCCAAGTCATGAAGGGATCTGCGTGCGCTCTCTAGCGCCACTAACTGGGCAAAGGCTGCGTTGTATTCGATCTCATTTTCAACTGGATTGAGTCTCTGCAGTGAAGATTTCAACTCTGCAATCGAGCGGGATATTGCAACTTCGCGCAAACGCGCGACGATGCTCACAACATAAACATGAGTGGGCTTTCCATCAGATCGAATTGGTTCCACATTTAGTTCAGTAAAAAGCGCTTTAACATTTTCATCTGTAATTAATTCTGGCGAGATTTCATCATGTTTAGAAATCTCTTTTTGAAGTGCCAAGTATGAAGGATGGGTAAATGCTCCCGATTCAATTGAACTCCATAATCCATCGGCGAATAAACTTGCCTCTTGTAATCGTGCCTTTAGTACTTCTCGCTCAAGAAATAATCTAGCCTCATTTGGATCTGGTCTAAATTTTTCTTGCTCCGTTGCACCCTCTTCATTATTTTGTTCAATCTGTGCGCCTTGACTACGCGGTGCAGATTTAGCTCCTTGGGCAACTGCTTTTGTAACAATTTCAACTTCTACCCCGAGCCATCCGGCAAGAAGTCTTGTGTATTCAGGACGAAGTGACTTATCTCTAATCTGTGCAACAAGAGGGGCTGCGGAGTTAAGTGCATTTACACGACCCTCTGCCGAATCCAGTTTGTGATGAGCAAGTTCTGCGCGAATCGCAAACTCAAAAAGTGGAACACGACGTGCAATTAAATCGCGAAGTGCCGCATCACCTTTTTCTTGGCGAAGCTCACATGGATCTAATCCATCGGGTTCAACAGCTACAAAAGTCTGAGTAACAAACTTTTGATCTTCACTAAAAGCTCGAAGGGCAGCCTTTTGACCCGCGGCATCTCCATCAAATGTGAAGATTACTTCTCCGCGGAAAGCATCATCGTCCATAAGCAATCTGCGCAGTATTCGAATGTGGTCGGCGCCAAAGGCAGTTCCACATGTTGCAACGGCAGTAGTAATTCCTGCCAAATGCGCAGCCATAACATCTGTGTAGCCCTCAACAATTACAGCCTGGCGCTTTTTTGCAATCTCTTTCTTTGCAACATCTAAACCATAAAGAACCTGACTCTTCTTATAAATAGGAGTTTCGGGTGTGTTTAAATACTTAGGACCTTGATCCTCTTCATCACTTGCAAGCTTTCGTGCTCCAAAGCCAACAACATCTCCAGAAATATCGCGAATCGGCCACGTTAGACGATTGCGAAAACGATCGATGGGACCACGTTGGCCCATTTTCGAAAGCCCAGCTAATTCAAGTTCATCAATCGTGTATCCGAGTGCTCGAAGATGTTTGGTTAGTCCATCCCATTCATCAGGTGCGTATCCCACTCCAAATTGATCACAAGCAGACTTATCAAAGCCGCGCTTAGTTAAAAGTTCACGGCCGTGGGCTGCGCCCGGTGATGTGTTGAGTTGTTCTTGATAAAACTTTGCGGCCTCGCCGTTTGCACTTATTAATCGACTGCGTGCACCTGATGTAACTACTGGGCCAGAAGAACCTTCGTCATAACGCAATGTGTAACCAATTCGATCAGCCAAACGCTCAATTGTTTCGGTAAAAGTTAAATGATCAATTTTCATTAAGAATGCAATGACATCGCCACCTGTTTGGCAACCAAAGCAGTGAAAATAACCTTTGCTTGGTGTTACGTGAAAAGAAGGTGACTTCTCATCATGGAAAGGACAAAGCCCTTTCTTTTGTCCCCCACCGGCGCTTTTTAACTGCACATAGTCCGCAACGACTTCATCGATTGGAGCACGGTCGCGGATGTATGCAACATCATCTTCTCGAATGCGACCACTCATAATCAAACCCTACCGATTGGCAATCAAACGTGCATGCAAGGCATAGGCTCCGGGGTCGGTAATGGCTGCAACTTGATCAATAATCACCCGCATTTTGGCTACTTCATCACTTGCTTCATCCCAGGGCTTCTTGAAAAATGAGTCAAGCGCGTGTGGATATTTCAATAGCATCTCAACTAATTCACCAATGATCACTTGTTGCTTTGCATACCGCTCTTGAGAGTGTGCGGCGTTAATCAAATAGTGTCCTGCAAGGGACTTTAAGAAATCTACTTCTACCTTTTGTTCACGTGGAATTTCTAGGTTGGCGCTATACCGAGTTAGATCTCCATCTCCATGGACCTTTCTAGTCTCAACTTCGGCAGCCAGAACAAAACGACCAATCAACTGACTTGTAGAGTCTTTGAGTCGAGCAAGACTTCGGTGGCTTCCGTCATAATAATGAGGCCAGGCAGAAAGCGCTGATAACCGTTTATGCGCATCTAAAGCTTCTTGTTCTGTTGCATCGCTTTTATAGTCCCGCGTCATGACTGTGTATAAATCTGCAAAATCTTTTTCGAAGGTTTTTACTGAGACTTGCCCTGCAAAGATTGCATCTTCTAAGTCGTGAACTGAGTATGCGCAGTCATCTGACCAATCCATGATTTGAGCTTCTATGCATTTTTTCCCATCAGGTGCCTCTTTACGCATCCAATTAAAGACAGCAACGTCATCGTCATAGACTCCAAATTTGCGGGTGTTTTCACTTCGAGTCCATGGATACTTTGTTGCACCATCTAGTGATGCTCTTGTTAAATTAAGTCCAATACTTTTGCCATTTGAATCAACAGTCTTGGCTTCAAGACGAACGAGTAAACGAAAACTTTGAGCATTACCTTCAAAGCCACCAAAATCCTCTGCGATAACAGCTAATGCTTCTTCTCCATTATGTCCAAAAGGTGGATGTCCTAAATCATGTGACAAACATGCAGTGTCTTGTAAATCCGGATCCGCGCCAAGTGATTCACCGAGTTCTCGCCCAATTTGTGCGCACTCTAAAGAATGTGAAAGTCGAGTGCGTTGAAAATCATTTTCCCACGGAACGGCAACTTGTGTTTTTGCAGCTAATCTTCGAAGCGCAGCTGAATGAATCACTCGTGCGCGATCGCGCATAAACTCTGTGCGACCAGGACGCTTTGCTGGTTCGTCCAAGAATCTCTCTTGATCAAAGCTGCTGTAGGTCATGGAAGCACCTTAGTGACACTATCTGCATCAGGTAAACGATCACTGACATTTATTCCTCGCCG
>CAIUSQ010000046.1 GCA_903901905.1 uncultured Actinomycetes bacterium | reverse complement strand
TGTAGTTTCAGGATTGATGATTCTCATCGGCGGTCTCTACATTGCACTCGGTGTCTATGCTGACCTCGGCGCACTTCTGATTGCAATCTTCTTGATCCCAGCAGCATTTATGATGCACGCATTCTGGAAAGAAACAGATGCGACAGCGAAGCAGAATGAATCAATCGGCTTCTTCAAAGATCTATCCCTTGCTGGTGCAGCACTAATTATTTTCGTTCTCGTTGGCAGCGGCGCAAACTTTGGTCCAAGCATTACATCTGCTTTCTTTAGCCTCTAAAGAAAACTCTTAGTAAGAAGGCCTCGGGGTCAAACCCGGGGCCTTTTTCTGTCATTATGCGTATATGGAAATTCTCGGCGCACTCATTGCAGGAGGATTCATTGGCGCCGTCCTTGGCTTCATCGGCGCTGGTGGCGCAATGCTCTCGGTACCAATTCTTATCTATGGGTTCAATTTCTCACCTGCCCATGCAACAACTGCTGCTCTTGCAATAGTTTTTAGTGCCGCAGTCTCTGGGCTCATCTCTAAATTTCGCAGTAAAGATGTACTTATAAAAGAAGCACTCGTTATCTGGGCGCTAGGTTTAGTAACAAACTTAGGTGGATCATGGGTGGCGCATCGCTTGCCTGATTCATTTATTACGACAGGTTTTGCAATCGTTCTCATCTCTGCTGCAACATCAATGTTATTCAAGCCAGTTGGTGGCAGCGAAAAAAAGATTCCCGTCTTAGCGCTCATTGCTATTTCACTCACTATTGGATTGATGACAGGTCTATTTGGAATCGGTGGCGGCTTCCTAGCCATCCCAGTATTGATTCTCTTCTTCAACAACACCTCTAATAAGGCAGCAGGAACATCTCTCTTTATTATCGCTCTCAATACTCTCACTGCATTTTTTGGGCACTATGCCATCTGGTCAGAAATTTCTTGGCACTTGCCAATTCTCATGGCGATATCAGCGGTGATCATTGCTGGTTTTGCATCTCGAATGGGTGAGCTTTCTAACCCACTATTGATGCGAAGATCATTTGCAGGCTTACTCTACGCAGTAGCACTCTTTACAGTTATTCAAACTTGGGTAATTGCTTAGCGAGCATTTCGAAGTGATCGTGACATATACCCGGCAAAGGTAAGGCAAATTGCTGGGAACAATATCGCGACAGGCAATGTAAACAACTCTGCAAGGCCACCAGTAATTGTTGGCCCAATAAAGAATCCCATCATTCCAATGACACCAACGCGTGCCATGGCAACTGAAGATGCAATACCGGGAGCTTGCGATGCTGCCAAAATAATCGCAGGAAACATTGGCCCAAGACCAAAGCCAGCAAGAGCAAAACCAATATCAATAATGATGAGTGATAAAAGTTGATGTGATTCTGAGAGTGGAACAGCAATGAGAATCGCAATAGCCCAACCGATTCCCCCCACATAGCCACCAATTTTGACTGTGCGTAGTGGGCCAAAGCGATGAAGCATTTTGTCACCAAGGAAACGGCTAACAATCATTGCTAGCGCAAAACAACCAAATGCTGTCGCATTCAAACCTTTTTCAATTCCCATACTGTCACGCAATAAAATTCCACCCCAGTCACTTGCAGCACCTTCTGCTACTAAGCCGCTGAGCATTGCAATTCCCATTCCCCACAAAGGCAAAACTGAAGTGCTAAACAATGGAATTTTGGCTTCTGTCTCCTCTTCTCCCCCATCGTGTTCATCGAGATCTGGAGGTAATAGATAAATTGCTCCAGGGATATAGGCAATCATGCAAGAAATGCCTAAAACAACTAAGTGAGTTTTGGGGCTTACGAAATGTGCAATCGCTCCGCCAAGGAGTGCGGCGCTAAATGCGCCAACACTCCAGAGCGCATGAAAAGTAGACATCCATCGGCGCTTCACAATTTTTTCGATAACTGCGGCTTGAGTATTGACCGAAATATCCATACTTGAATATCCAAAGCCCATAACAAAAAGTGAGAACACTAAAAAGGGAGTTGTCTGTGCAAGTCCTATTCCAATGAGACCTAATGGCATAACAAAGATTGCAACTGAAGTAACTCGACGCGATCCATATGTATGAATTAAGCGACCGGCTAACTGTGCACCAAAAAGAGAACCAATAGTTCCAGAGACTAGGACAAGACCAAACTGACCGTTGTTGAGATTGACAATATCTTTTATCTCAGGGACACGAGCAACCCAGCCCATCGAAACCAATCCCATGATGCCAAATGTTGCCCATGAGGCATTGCGTGCTCGGTTACCGATCTTTGTTAATTCATCTTGGGTATAAGTCGCGCTCATAGTGGGCAACGCTAACTCATCAGCCCTTATTTCTCGCTACTGAGCCTGTTTACTTTGATAAATCTTGTTTGAAAAGCGGCACCCATCATCAAGAGCACTGGAAAAGCAAAAGCGATTGGCAATGAAGTCAGTTCTGCCAGGCCACCGATAATTGTTGGACCAGCAAAATAGGATGCCATTGCAATCATTCCGATACGAGCCAATCCAACAGATGGGGCAACTCCAGGAATCGAAGCTGCAGCTAAATTAAATGCTGGAAAGAAGGGTCCTATTCCAAATCCTGCAGCACCAAAACCGATACAGACAATGACAAGACTCAGCATCTGATGTGACTGCGCTAAAGGAATACCTACAACAATGGAGAGACCCCATATTCCACCACCAAAAATTGCGCCATATTTGACTGTATTTACATGTCCCCATAATTCAAAAAACTTATCGCCAAGTAATCTGCTGACAATCATCGCTAAAGAAAATACAACCCCTGCTGCTGCATTGGAGCCCTTGCCAATGTTCATATGATCTTGTAAAAGAATTCCACTCCAGTCGTATGCACCGCCTTCGGGAACAAGGGCGCAAATAAGACCGATACCTATTCCCCACAAAATCATTGCCTCTTTGCCTTTGAAGGAGACTTTTGATGAAGTTTGAGCTCCTTCTTCACCGCCATGACCATCTAAATCTGGTGGCAAGAGGTAGCGAGTTATATAGAGATAGGAAAGAAAACTCAGGGCAGACATCACCAATAAATTACCTTTTGGTGTAACTAGATTTGCCACAAGCCCACCAATGAGGCCCGCGCAAAATGCGCCAATACTCCAAAGTCCGTGAAATGTTGACATCCATCGTCCTTGAGTGTGCTGCTCAATCGCTATTGCCTGACTGTTTAAAGCTACATCCATAAATGAAACGCTAAATCCGCAGATAAATAATCCCAATGCCAGAATTGGCACACTTTCAGCCATT
>CAIUSQ010000045.1 GCA_903901905.1 uncultured Actinomycetes bacterium | reverse complement strand
CGACTTTTTGATGATAAGCGTGAAGAAATGAAGAAAGCCATGTCGAGCGCGCCACTACTTATGGATTACTTGAATTCAGAGTCCTTGGAGCACTTCAAAATGGTAACGAAATATCTAGATCGAATGGAAATTTCATATGTTTTGAATCCGAGAATGGTTCGTGGTTTGGATTACTACACAGGAACCACTTTTGAATTTGTACATGAGCTTCTTGGAGCTCAATCTGGAATTGGTGGCGGAGGCCGCTATGACGGGTTAATGCAAGCCTTAGGTGGTCAGGCTTTATCTGGAATTGGATTTGGATTAGGCATTGATCGTGTATTACTCGCTGCAGAGGCCGAGGGCATCATTAGTGAAGATGCATTTGTTTCAGATCTTTACATAATTCCTTTAGGAGATACAGCCAAGGAATTGGCTTTGAAAATCGCCAAGGATCTTCGCAACGCTGGAAAAACAGTCGAGATAGCTTTTGGTGATCGAGGACTTAAAGGCTCAATGAAAGCGGCAGACAAAACGGGAGCCGCCCATGTCATTGTTCTCGGGGAATCAGAATTGGAAAGCGCTACTGTGGAGTTAAAACACATGAAAACAGGAGAGAGTTCTTCGGTTAAGATTGCATCGTTGCAGCAGTACCTATGACCGCGATTTACATTAGTTAAGGGATTACATTTAAATGCTAAGAACACACGATGCCGGTTCGCTCCGCAAATCTTTAGCGGGTCAAACTGTAACTTTGGCTGGATGGGTTTCTCGCCGACGCGATCACGGTGGGGTAGCTTTTATTGATCTGCGCGATGCATCAGGCTCTGTTCAAGTTGTCATTCGTGATGAAAAAATGGCCGGATCACTAAGAGCTGAATGGTGCTTATTGATCACCGGTGAAGTTGTAGCTCGTCCTGATGGAAATGAGAATAAGAGTATTCCAACTGGAGAAATAGAAGTTATGGGTGATGTCGTCGTGGTGCTTTCAGAATCAGCACCTCTGCCTTTCCCAGTAGATAGCGGTGATGATTCAGAGATCAATGAAGAATCACGTTTACGTTATCGATACCTAGATTTGCGTCGCGAGAAACCGGCTCATAATCTGCGCCTGCGTTCGAAGGTGACATCGACCATTCGAAGAGTCATGGAAGAGGAAACGTTTCTTGAGATAGAAACTCCCTATTTGACTCGTTCAACTCCAGAAGGGGCTCGAGATTTCTTGGTGCCTGTGCGTCTTCAGCCTGGAAGTTGGTATGCACTTCCACAATCTCCACAACTGTTTAAGCAATTGCTTATGGTTGCAGGAATGGAAAAGTACTACCAAATTGCACGTTGTTTCCGCGATGAAGATTTTAGAGCAGACCGACAACCTGAGTTCACGCAATTAGATATTGAAATGTCATTTATTGATCAGGAAGATATTCTTGAAATTGCAGAAAAGATTGTTGCTCGTGTCTGGAAAGAGGCGATTGGTTACGAAATTTCGTTACCAATACCGCGAATGACTTATGCAGATGCGATGAGAGATTATGGATCAGACAAGCCAGATCTTCGTTTTAATAATCAACTGGTTGATTTGACAGCGTTTTTTACTGAAACTCAGTTTCGTGTTTTTCAAGCGCCTTACGTCGGCGCAGTAGTTATGCCGGCGGGTGCATCCTCTGCTCGTCGCGAGCTCGATGCTTGGCAAGATTGGGCAAAAGCCCGCGGTGCTAAAGGTTTGGCCTACATTTTAGTCAATGATGATTTAACTTTAGGTGGACCAGTTTCGAAAAATCTCTCTGAAAAAGAAAGCACCGGGATCGTTTCAGCAGCGGGAGCAAAAGCTGGAGATGCAATATTTTTCGCAGCAGGCGAACGTACTGCGTCACTAAATCTTCTGGGTGCGGTTCGACTTGAAATAGGTAAGCGTTGTAATTTGATACCTGAAGGAAAATGGGAATTTGTTTGGGTCGTAGATGCACCAATGTTCGAGCCAACTGATGGCGGAGGTTGGACCGCAGTTCATCATCCATTCACTGGTCCCAAACCTGAATTTGCGAAAACTTTCAAATCTAATCCTGCCAATGCTCTTGCCTATGCCTATGACATTGTTTTAAATGGTACGGAGCTAGGTGGGGGATCTATCCGTATTCACGATAGACAAATTCAAAAAGACGTTTTCTCTGTTATCGGTTTAAGTGATGAGGAAGCATCAAGTAAATTTGGTTTCCTACTTGAAGCATTTAACTACGGTCCTCCACCACATGGAGGAATTGCGCTCGGTCTAGATCGTGTGTGTGCTTTGTTGACAGGATCAGATTCGATTCGCGAAGTTATTGCCTTTCCAAAAACGGCCAGTGGGGGAGATCCATTAACTGGTGCACCAACTCCTATTACGCCGGCCCAACGCAAGGAAAGCGGAATCGATTGGGTCCCCGAAGTAAGATCCAACGAAGACAAGTAGATCTCGGATAGGCTTCTGACATGGGTCCAGGCGGAATAGCAACGATCATTGCAGCATCTTCATTAGCAGTGATTGCAATCGCGATCGCTTATGTGGTGGTGCGAGTCGGCCGCCTAGTAGATGAGGCAAAGGCATCTCTTAAAGCATTAACGGCAGAGACCGCTCCGTTAATTGATGAGGTTCATACAACGGTCACACTAGTAAATGGGCCTTTGCATAGTCTTAACCGGATTACGAAAAATGCTGAAGAAGTAACGAATAAGTTAACCGAAGCAACTGGCGATTTCATTACAAAAAATAGTTCTGTTGTGAAAGTTGCAGGCGCACTTATCTCTGCGGCACAAATGAAAAAAGGCCGTTCAAAAAAGAAGAAGGCTGAGTGATTCTAGACAGTGGAATCCGCCGAGATCCGTTCGCGCTGGCTGCGCTTTTTTGAAACTGACAACCGACAGGGTCTGCTTCATACAGTTGTACCGTCAGCATCCCTCATTGCAGATGATCCAAATCTTTTACTAGTAAATGCGGGCATGGTTCCCTTTAAGCCGTATTTCTTGGGAGAAGTAACTCCACCATATAAGCGCGCTACCTCAGTACAAAAGTGTGTGCGTACTCTAGACATCGACGAGGTTGGAAAAACTACTCGACATGCATCGTTTTTCCAGATGTGTGGAAATTTCTCTTTTGGGGATTACTTCAAAGAAGGTGCTATAGCGCTGGCTTGGGAGCTTTTAACTCGCCCAATCACCGATGGTGGTTACGGGCTTCCAGAGGAAAAACTCTGGGTTACTGTCTATTTGGATGATGATGAGGCTGCAGATATTTGGCATAAAAAAATCGGTATACCTAAAGAGCGCATTCAACGGCGGGACATGGCAGATAACTTTTGGTCGATGGGTGTCCCTGGCCCATGTGGTCCTTGTTCTGAGATCTATTACGATCGAGGCCCGGCATACGGTGTTGAAGGCGGTCCGATCGCTGATGAGAATAGATATTTAGAAGTATGGAACCTTGTCTTCATGCAAAATGAAAGAGGGGCAGGTGGGGGTAAAGATAGTTACCCTATTTTGGGCGAACTGCCTGCTAAAAGTATTGATACTGGCTTAGGTTTAGAAAGAACTGCGGCAATCTTGCAGGGTGTGGAAAATATTTACGAAATTGATACGACCGTTCAAATTCTAAACAGAGCTACTCAATTAACTGGTGTGAAATATGGAAGTTCTCAAAAGTCCGATATTTCATTGCGGGTAATCGCAGATCACGCCCGCACATCGGCAATGTTGATCGGCGATGGTGTAACACCAGGTAATGAAGGGCGCGGATATGTTCTTCGACGAATGATGCGTCGCACAATACGAAACATGCGCCTATTGGGCTCATCTGATCCGATTATGTCCGAACTCACCGTAGCGGCAATTGCGGCCATGGGTTCTCAGTACCCAGAGCTAGTAAGTGATAAAAAAAGAATTCTCGAAGTAAGTGCATCAGAAGAGGAAAGCTTTCTGCAAACTCTTAAGAGCGGAACGGCGATTTTCGATATCGCATCTTCTGCCACTAAAAAGACTAGCGGCAAAGAACTTGCAGGGGATGAAGTATTCAAACTCCACGACACATATGGATTTCCTTTTGACCTTACTTTAGAAATGGCCCGTGAAGAGGGTCTAACAGTTGATGAGGATGGATTCCGCCGGCTGATGAAAGATCAGCGTGAGAGAGCTAAGGCAGATGCAAAATCTAAGAAATCAGGGCACACCGATGTTTCGGTGTATCGCCAGATAGCTGACAAAAACGGAAAAAGTGAGTTTGTCGGTTATGTTCAGCAAAGCTGTGAATCAAAAATTACGGGATTGCTAGTAGATGGATTCGGAGTTAAATCTGCTTCGGAAAATGATGAAGTAGAAATTACATTAAATAGAACACCTTTTTACGCAGAAGGTGGTGGTCAATTAGCAGATGGTGGCCGAATAACTCTAGAAAACGGAGCCATTATCGAAATTAATGATGTACAAAACCCGGTACCTGGGTTATCAGTACACCGCGGCCGAATTATTAGCGGAAGCGTTGACGTTGGCGCTGAAGTTTTGGCAGAAATTGATAGGGAAAGACGTAATGGCATCTCACGAGCGCACACCGCAACCCATATGGTTCATAAAGCCTTTCGCGAGACCTTGGGCGAAACCGCTGTGCAGGCAGGTTCAGAAAACTCCCCAGGGCGTTTTCGCTTTGATTTCCCAGCAACAGGTTCGGTCTCTTCTGCCGTACTAGAAGAAGTCGAATCTAGAGTAAATACATTGCTTCTAGAGGATCTTGAAGTTACTGCTGAAAGTATGAGTCAGGCTCAGGCAAAAGATTTAGGTGCAATGGCTTTGTTTGGCGAAAAGTATGGAGATGTAGTGCGAGTTGTCAGTGTTGGCGATTGGGCACGAGAACTTTGCGGTGGAACGCATGTGAATCGTTCAGGCCAACTGGGAATTGTGAAGCTTCTTGGAGAGTCATCTATTGGTGCGGGTGTGCGTCGCGTTGAAGCACTTGTCGGAGTCGATGCCTATAAGTTTCTAGCACGTGAGCATGTTTTATTGAACTCTCTAACAGAGATCATAAAGGGAGCTCGCACCGAAGAATTGCCTGAGAGAATATCCGATCTTTTAATTAAGATGAAAGAGGTTGAGAAAGATTTGGCATTCTTTAGGTCGAATGCTGCACTTGCCCAAGTGGGAGAACTTGTTAAGAAGTTTCAAACTGTTAATGGTTACTCTTTTATTTCTGCGGTCATGGCCGACGGACTTCTTCCCGATGATTTGCGCAAGATCTCACTAGATATAAGGGGACGTTTAAAGAATTCAGTTGTTGCACTCATCAGCAGTAATGATGGCAAACCCGTACTTGTTGTTGCAGTAAGTGATGAGGCGAGGGCAGCAGGTATCAAGGCCGGCGCATTAGTGAAGATTGGTTCGTTAGTCCTCGGCGGAGGCGGTGGTGGCAAGGATGATTTTGCACAAGGGGGCGGAGTAGATTCTTTGCGTTCAGTCGACGCACTTTCAGCTATTCATGCCTCGCTCGCTGGATAAAGCAATGAAACGTGGACGTCGGATTGCATTTGACTATGGAGATGTCCGAATAGGCGTTGCAGCAAGTGATGCTGACTCAATTTTAGTTTCACCCCTCACGACGCTAGCGACATCATCAAAAACTTTGCTCAAGGAGATATCTCTAATGATTGAGGAGATTTCACCTATTGAAATCTATGTAGGTAGACCAACCAACTTGAGCGGATTGGATGGTTCAGCCACGTCCAAAGCAATTGATTTTTCCAAAGAATTAGAAGGAATTACCCAGATTCCAGTAAAACTGATTGATGAACGGATGAGTACGGTTTCTGCATCAAAGCAGCTTCGAGAAGCGGGTAGGGATGCAAAGCAAGCAAAGTCAATGATTGATATGGCCGCAGCGGTGGCAATTCTTGAGTTTGCAATATCGGTAGAAAAATCAAAGCAATGATGTTGACTGTAGAGATCAGAAGAGTTCTCTTAGCTCTATTACTTATAGCCGCACTGACGCTTGGTCTTTTTTCTATTCGATCACAGAGCTCTGCAGCACCTGATTATTCATACGCTCAGATTGTAGAAGGATCTCCGGAAGTAATCATTGAGATTCCCAATGGTGCAAGCGGTTCACAGGTTGCAGAGATTCTTTTTGAAAACGGCGTTGTGAAATCATCTGCTTCATATTTTCGAACAGCTGTGGGTGATCCAAGCTCTCAAAGAGTATCCCCTGGCTCTCATAGAATAAATCTTCAGATCTCGGCTAAGCAAGCGCTAGAGCAACTACTCGATCCGTCGAGGATTCCGAATCTTTTAAAAGTTTTCGAAGGAGAGTGGAAGAGCGAGGTCGCTCAATCCTTGAAGCAATATGGTTTCAGTTCATTAGAAATTGAACGAGCATTTCGCAGCGTCAAATTACCTTCTGGTTTTACGGATGTGGAAGGGTTGCTCTTTCCAGCTCAATATACATTTGAGGAGTCAACAACTGCCGTAGATGTCGTACAGGCAATGATTGATCGTTTCACTCAAGATGAAACAGCCCAACTAATCCTAAATTCTAAGGGAGCATTTACAGCTCGAGAGCTTTTAACCATCGCTTCAATCATTCAAGCTGAAGGTGATGTTGAAGTATTCAAAAAGGTTGCAAGAGTTATTATTAATCGCCTCGAGATCGGTATGCCACTTCAGATGGATTCAACCGTACATTATGTAAAAAAGGTTCGTGGGAACATTTTCTTAAGTACCAAATCAACTCTTCTTAAATCTGCCTACAACACTTATCGAAACCGTGGGCTGCCACCAGGACCAATAGGTAACCCTGGTGCTTTAGCAATGTCGGCAGCTCTTTCACCTGAAATTGGTAAGTGGCTATATTTCATAACTGTTGCCCCGCAAGACACTAGATTTACCGCCTCCTTCGATGAATTTAATGTATGGAAGGCACTCTATATAAAGAATAGGAAGGCGGGGCTTTTCAAATGATTAATGGCGCAGTCCTTGGTTCTCCCATTTCACATTCATTAAGTCCACAGCTCCACAAAGTTGCCTATGATTTCTTAAAGATTAATGCTGAATACACACGTTATGACGTCAAAACCGGAGAGCTTCCTAAATTTCTTTCATTACATCAGGAATTAAACGCCCTTTCATTAACCATGCCACTCAAAGAAGAGGCGTTACTGGTTGCTGATGTAGTTTCACCGATTTCTAATCAGATTAAAAGCGGAAATACTTTAAGTAAACAAGGTGGTAAATGGAGCCTTACTAGTACGGACGTCGAAGGATTTATTAAAACGCTACAGGCAAATGATGTGAATATGGATCTTTCGATATTAATACTTGGCTCAGGTGCGACTGCGCGCGCAGCTGTTGCTGCAATTGATTCGGCTAGAAGTGCGCAAGGCAGAGAGATTCACATTGTTCATAGGAATCCTGATCGCGAGTTAGCCATGCGAGATGCGGCGCCTGTTTCTGAACTGGTTTTCCACAGATGGGATTCGAGTAAGTTGGTTAATGATTTTGGCCTAGTTGTTAACACATCTCCAGCGGGGGTAGCAGATGGGTTTTGCGATGATCTATCAAATCCTGTAGGTATTTATTTCGAAGCACTTTATAATCCATGGCCTACCGCTCTTTTAAAGAAGTTCAATGAAATGGGCCAACAAACAATTGATGGTATCGATCTACTCGTGCATCAAGGAATATCACAGATTGAAATATTCTCAGGGATCAAAGCTGATCGCAAGACCTTGTCAAAGATCATGAGAAGCACGGCGATTGAAATATTGAACCAATCCACAGAGGGATAACCCGTTTACTTCGGTAGACTAATTTGGTCCAATGATTCTGTTGTGGTCGAGTTTTTGGCTGATTTCTCTGCCAATAATTGTGCGAGACCTAGCTTCCCAACGCATTCCCAATATTTATCTAAAGGTTTTAACGATTCCAACTTGTCTTTTTCTTATTGTTGATGGAACGGGCCCCTTGCTTAATCTGCTGGTTAACTTTCTCGTTCTAGTCTTGGGGATATTTTTAGGAGTAGGAATGGGTGATGTTAAACTACTTGCGATTTCATTCATGATATTTAACTCACAGATGAACTTCTCGATCCTTATTTTTCTGGCGATATTGTTGGCAGGTACTTCAGCCCATTTACTGACGCATGCCCTTGTCGCTAGGCAAATGCCACAACGAATAGCCCTTGCACCCAGCATTTTCTTAGCCTTTGCACTCTATTTCGCAGCGAGATAAGCCCCAGATCTGCAAGAATAGGTACATGCGTTGGTTAACTGCGGGCGAATCACATGGTCAAGCGTTGAGTGCGATCGTAGAAGGGATCCCTGCCTCGGTTCTCTTGAATACAGCAGACATAGATTTTCATCTTCGCCGGCGTCGCTTGGGAGTAGGAAGAGGTGCTCGCCAAAACTTTGAGGCCGACAAGGTGACGATTCTTGGGGGAGTACGGCTTGGCTTAACCCAAGGTGGACCAATTGCGATTCAAATTGACAACTCAGAGTGGCCGAAATGGGAAAAGGTAATGTCGGCCGATCCGGTACCTCAAGAGGAGATTGAAAATTTAGCGCGCAATGCTCCTTTAACGCGCCCACGTCCGGGACATGCAGATTTAGTTGGAATGCAGAAGTATAACTTTGATGATGCTCGCCCAATTTTAGAGCGTGCAAGTGCGCGTGAGACAGCTTCACGAGTTGCTTTAGGCGCGGTTGCTCGAAACTTTTTGGAACAATCTGTTGGAATAACGATCTTAAGTCATGTGCTTTCTATTGGTACGGTTCGAGTTGAGGACGATTCACCGTTGCCATCGCAATCGGATATGGAAAGAGTTGATGCCGATCCAGTGCGCTGTTCAGACTCTAAAACAAGTGTGAAAATGGTCGCAGAGATTGAAGCGGCACACCGCGATGGAGATACTTTAGGTGGAGTTGTTGAAGTTTTAGCGTTTAATATGCCACCAGGTTTGGGTTCACATGTGCATTGGGATCGGCGTTTGGACGCTCGACTTGCTGGTGCGGTTATGGGCATTCAGGCGATCAAGGGAGTTGAAATCGGTGACGGTTTTCAAACCGCTATGCGACGCGGCTCGGTTGCACATGATGAGATTGAAAAAAACAAAGCCGGATCAATTGTTCGTCGCACTGATCGTGCCGGTGGCACGGAGGGTGGAATGTCTAACGGTGAAATCTTGCGAGTGAGAGCAGCAATGAAGCCAATTTCTACAGTTCCGAAAGCTTTGGATACAGTTGACGTTTCAACTGGTGAAGCTGCAAAAGCGATTAATCAGCGATCAGATGTCTGTGCCGTCCCTGCAGCCGGTGTTGTCGCAGAGGCGATGGTTGCGTTAGTCCTTGCCGAAGCAGTTTTAGAAAAATTTGGTGGAGATTCGGTCACAGAGACGCGTCGCAATTTTCAGTCGTATATGGCCACGTTAAACTTTAAGTAGTTTCAATGAAATCAATAGTTTTAATCGGTCCACCAGGAAGTGGAAAAAGCACGGTTGGTAGAGCCTTATCGCGCCGATTGAAGAGATCTTTCTTCGATACGGATTCTATGATTGAAGAGAAGTCACAAAAGAAGATCGGAGAAATCTTTGTCGATCAAGGAGAAGATGCGTTTCGACAACTTGAGTTCATAGTATTGCAGGATGTACTACTGATACCTGATTGCGTAATCAGTCTGGGTGGGGGCGCTCCGATTAAAGAGCAGTCTCAAGAATTGATTACGAGTTCAAATGTGTTTGTCGTGTTTCTCGATATCTCATTAGCCTCAGCGGCACCTCGAGTTGGTTTCAACAGAGATCGCCCTTTACTACTAGGAAACCCACGGGCGCAGTGGCAGGCACTCAATGAAATTCGCAGACCTATTTACCAGTCACTATCCGACATGAGCATTAAAGTTGATGATGTGAAGGTTGAGGAAATTGTTAATCAAATCGTTCCAACATTCGAAGCGGTGTCAAATTGAAGAAGCTATCTATCAAAGCCGAACAGGAATATGAAATCAGAATCGATGTAAAATGGAGAGATGAGATAGCTGTCTTGATGCAGGGGCGAAATAAGGTTGCATTTATTACCTCATCATCCTTTTCTCCAGATCTTGGAGAGCTATTGAACTTTGATTCAGAGATACACCAATTTACAGTCCCAGATGGCGAAGCTGGTAAAACATTTTCGACAGTTAATTTAATATGGGATCGGTTAGGCGCAGCGGGCTTTACTAGAAATGATTTGATCGTCGCTATAGGCGGGGGAGCCCTTACTGACCTTTCCGGATTTGTTGCAGCAACTTGGCTTAGAGGCATTGATTGGGTAGCTGTACCTACTTCATTGGCTGGAATGGTTGATGCAGCTATTGGTGGTAAGACAGCAATTAACTCAGACTTTGGTAAAAACTTGATTGGCTCTTTTCATTCACCTGTGGCTGTGATCATTGATCCGATCTGGCTGGAGACGCTTTCAGATAGAGATTTCTCTGCAGGAATGGCGGAGGTTATTAAATGTGGCTTTATCGCAGATCCAAAAATTCTTGAGATCGCCTCCGATACGAACCTTGAACAGCTCCGAGCCGATGGTTCAAGGGTTATAGATTTGGTTTACCGAGCGGTGAAAGTTAAGGCGCAAGTTGTATCGGCAGATTTTAAAGAAACCTTTGAGCGCGAGATTCTTAACTATGGGCACACCTTGGGGCACGCCGTTGAGATCCACTCTAAGTTCAAACTTCGCCATGGTGAAGCAGTATCTATTGGCCTTGTTTACGCCGCAGAGTTAGCATCAGCTCGTTCGTTAATATCTTCAGAGATTCTTGAAATGCACAGAGATTTGCTTACAAACCTGAGCCTTCCCATCACTTACGATCGCGCAGCGTGGACAACTTTGAGGCCAATACTGGCACTGGATAAAAAATCTCGCGGGGCAACTATTCGATTCGTCACACTCACTGGTTTAGGGTCAACATCGCGTCTTGAGGATTTAACCTCCGATGAACTCGATGCAGCCTATGAGAGAATTTCTTCATGAAGATTCTTGTATTAAACGGGCCAAACCTTGCACGTCTTGATATACGTGATTCTTCCATGTACGGCGATCTCAATTACAGTGAATTGAAATCAATGATTGAGATCTCTGCAACAAAACATGGCTTTGAGGCCGATGTGCGTCAGAGTGATGATGAGGCGACAATCATTGGATGGTTACATGAGGCTGCCGACGCAAACACACCAGTAATCATTAATCCGGCGGCATTTACCCACTATTCATACGCGATTCGCGATGCTGCTGAACTCATAAAGGCTCCTTTGATTGAGGTTCACTTGTCTAATCCACTTGCTCGAGAAGAGTTTCGTCATACGTCAGTAATTTCTGGTGTAGCAAATGGAACGATAGGAGGCTTTGGTCCTAATTCTTACGTTTTGGCGATAATTGCCCTCACAAACTTGGTTTCTCGATAGTACGAAGCGCTCGTTAACTGCGGGTATCCTTATCCCGTCGATATGACAAAAAATTAGAGTAAAGAGCGGGTGGAGCAGCAGTGTCAACAACGAATGATTTAAAAAATGGAATGTGCCTGGACATTGAAGGTCAACTTTGGACTGTAGTGGAGTTTCAGCACGTAAAGCCAGGTAAAGGTCCAGCATTCGTACGAACTAAATTGAAGTCTGTTCTGACCGGAAAAGTTATCGATCGAACATATAACGCCGGAGTTAAGGTTGATGTAGCAATTCTTGAAAAACGTGAAATGCAGTATCTCTATAAAGAGGGCGATGATTTTGTTTTCATGGATACAAAAACCTATGATCAGATGACTATTTCGCAAGCAACTGTTGGAGATGCAGCAAATTACATGCTTGAAAATACTGAAGCAATTGTTGCCGTAAATGAGGGCAACCCTTTGTACATCGAGCTTGCTGCATCTGTTCCACTCAAAATCACATACACAGAGCCAGGCATTCAGGGTGACCGATCCTCAGGTGGTACTAAGCCAGCCACTGTTGAGACCGGCATCGAAGTAGCGGTGCCTCTTTTTATCAAGCAGGATGAAATTATCTTGGTTGACACTCGTGATGGGTCTTACCAGGGTCGCGCTAACTAGTGTCTGCACGTAGTAAAGCTCGCAAACAGGCGTTGGATTTATTGTACGAATCCGATATCCGTGGCAGTGATGCATTGCAAACTTTAGAACTACGTGATTTTCCAGATGACGGCCCAGATGCCAGACCAATTCGTGAGTACACGCGCGATCTCATATCAGGTGTCGGTGAAAATCGTCGCAAAATCGATGAATTGATCATGACATATGCCCAAGGATGGGACATGGATCGCTTACCTGCGGTCGATAGAAATATCTTAAGAATTGGGATATTCGAAATTCTTTGGAGTACGTCTGTTCCAACTAGTGTTTCAATCGATGAAGCATTGAATTTAGCTAAAGAGCTATCTAGTGATGATTCATCAAAGTATATTCATGGAGTGCTCGCACGAATTGCTTCGCTTAAGGATTCTATTTCGATCTAAGAATAGAAAATTCAGATATGCATGACTGTATTTGAACTGCAGATAGTCCCGTAAATAAGAACAGATTTACAAGGTCGTTGGCTCGTATTGAGATTAGCTCTCCATTCCAGTCTCCTCTAGTTTGCGCAATTTCGGTTAGTACTTGGGCTATTTTTGCAGCTTCACTATGTGTACTTTGGCGTATCTTCCGTAGATCAAAAACGATGCGTGCTGGCTCCACTCGCTCTATTTTTTTGGTCAATATCTCTGATGCCGGAACTCCATAAATTCTGGCTACTTGCAGAAGTTTGAAAAGACTTATTTGCCTGTCTCCTCGTTCGTAACTGCCTAGGGCAACGGCAGTTAATTCACCTTGTGATCTTTGTTCAACCTCGAGCAAGGTCAAAGCTTTCGCCTCACGAACGCTACGTAACCTTTTGCAAACCTTAAGGACCTCTTCTTGTGTGTCTAATTTCTCCATGTACGCCACGGTAGTCGAGGAGGCCGCTCGGAAATGTGGCTTATCCACAAGAAGTAGCCGAGATGCTATAGTTCGCAGCGCATCCTTTAACAACCCATCCAGAGAGGTGGGAAAGGAGATTTAAATGAACGTTGCCCTGTCGACTGAAGATATTTCACGTGCGTTAACTCGCATCTCACACGAAATATTAGAGCGCAATCACGGCTCAGCCAATGTGGTTTTACTTGGAATTCCAACTCGCGGTGCTCATCTGGCGCTACGAGTTGCAGAGATAATGGCGAAAATAGAGGGAACTGATATCCCTTGTGGAACTCTCGATATAACTTTACATCGAGATGATCTGAGGTTGCGCCCGCCTCGGGCAATCATGCCAACGTTAATTCCTTCGTCGGGGATTGAAGGAAGAGATGTTGTTCTAATCGATGACGTGCTCTTTTCTGGTCGAACTATCCGATCGGCCTTAGATGCTCTAGGGGAAGTTGGGCGCCCTAAGACTGTTCAACTAGCAGTTCTTGTCGACCGCGGTCATCGCGAGCTTCCCATTAAAGCCGATTATGTAGGAAAGAACTTACCATCATCGTTAGATCAGTCGATTCGAGTCTCGTTGACTGAGATAGATGGTCGCGATGAAGTTGTCATCGAAAATCGGAAGCAATCATGAAGCACTTGCTCTCAATCGATCACCTAACTGTCCAAGAAGCGGTTGGCATTTTAGATACTGCTACAGAGCTATCTCGCGTCAACGATGGTCAGATCAAGAAACTGCCGACTCTGCGCGGAAGAACGGTTGTGAATCTATTTGCTGAGGATTCGACTCGTACAAGAATATCTTTTGAGGCCGCCGCAAAGAGATTGTCGGCCGATGTAATAAATTTCTCAGCTAAAGGTTCAAGCATCAGTAAAGGCGAGTCGCTTAAAGATACTGCGATGACTCTTCAAGCGATGGGCGCAGATGCCGTAGTCATTCGCCATAGCGCATCGGGCGCCGCTCAAAGGTTGGCCGATAATCAATGGATGTCAGGAGCGGTCATTAATGCAGGTGATGGAACACATGAGCATCCAAGTCAGGCACTTTTAGATGCCTTCACTATACGTAAACACCTAGGAAAAGGTGCTAGTGATTTGCAGGGTCTTCACGTTGCAATAGTTGGTGACATACTCCATTCGCGAGTAGCCAGATCAAACGTTCTACTGCTGGCGCTCTTGGGAACAAAAGTAACTTTAGTTGCGCCTCCTACTTTGCTTCCAATTGGTATAGAAAAATGGCCTTGCAATGTTTCATATGATTTCGACTCAGTGTTGCCCGTCATTGATGCGGTAATGATGTTGAGAGTTCAGCAAGAGAGAATGACCGAACTATTCTTTCCAAATGCTCGTGAGTACTCACGATATTACGGACTAAATGCGGAGCGAATGCGAAATTTGAAGCCAACCGCGCTCATCATGCATCCCGGCCCAATGAATCGAGGTTTAGAGATATCGGCAGAGGTAGCAGATAGTGCGCGATCTGTAATAACAGAACAAGTTTCAAATGGTGTAAGTGTTCGAATGGCTATCCTTTATGTCCTTCTTGCTGGTTCGCCTCTTGATGTTGGGAGTATTTAAATGAGCAGCAAATACGTTCTTAAATCAGTTCTCCTGCCTAACGGTGATAAACGAGACATTGCAATCGAAGATGGTGTCATCTCTGCGGTAAGTGAGAACTTTGCACCGACCTCCCATGTTGTTATCGATGCCAGTGGCAGCAGAGTTCTGCCAGGGCTTGTTGATTTGCATACCCATCTACGTGAACCAGGGCGTGAAGATGCAGAGACTGTGCTAACTGGGAGCAGGGCGGGTGCGAAAGGTGGATTCACTGCGTTATCGGCAATGGCAAACACATCTCCTGTTGCCGATACAGCAGGTGTTGTAGAGCAGGTTTATAGATTGGGGCAAGAGGCAGGTTATTTAGATGTCTTTCCAATAGGAGCTGTTACAAAAGGTTTAATGGGCGAATCACTCTCTGAAATCGGTGCAATGGCTGATTCCATTGCCCACGTCAGAATTTTTAGTGATGATGGAAACTGCGTTTTTGATCCCTTGCTGATGCGAAGAGCTCTTGAATATGTGAAAAAATTTGGGGGAGTGATCGCACAGCATGCACAAGAGCCTCGTTTGACTATTGGCTCTCAGATGAATGAAGGAGAGATCTCCGCACGGTTGGGTCTTAAGGGTTGGCCCGCTGTTGCCGAAGAGGCAATTATTGCTAGAGATGTACTTCTAGCAGATCACGTTAAATCTCGACTTCACATTTGTCATGTAACGACAGCAGGTGGTGTGGAGATTATTCGTTGGGCAAAAGATCGCGGCATTAGCGTTACTGCAGAAGTGACTCCGCATCACCTTTTGCTTACCGACGATCGTGCTACTTCTTATGACCCAATCTTTAAAGTGAATCCACCGCTACGAACGAGCGATGATGTGCATGCTCTGCGCGAAGCGTTAGCCGAAGGGATCATTGACATTGTTGCAACAGATCACGCGCCACATCCGGTTGAGTCTAAAGAATGCGAATGGCAAGAAGCATCTTTTGGCATGTTGGGGTTAGAAACTGCACTATCCATTGTGCAAAAAACTATGGTGGACAGCAATCTTATGAGCTGGGAGCAGGTTGCTGACCGTATGTCATCGGCTCCTGCCCGAATAGGTGGGTATAAGAATCAGGGTCAAGAGATTGCGGTTGGCTCGGTGGCAAACCTAGTAGTGGTCGATGCCTCCAAAAATTGGCAAGTGGACCGTGATTTGACTATGTCAAAGGCTACGAATACTCCTTACCATGGGCTCATCCTTCCTGGAGTAGTTACGCATACTTTCTACAAAGGTCTTGCAACCGTAATTGATTCAATTGTCCAAAAGAATGGAGATGTGCAATGACCAATGCATATCTAGTCTTTGATGACGGTCGAATATTTGAAGGTCAAAGTTGGGCAGCCACGGGAAAAACTTTTGGTGAGGCGGTTTTTCAAACTGGAATGACAGGATATCAGGAAACGTTGACTGATCCTTCATATCGAAAACAGATTGTGATCATGACTGCGCCACATATCGGTAACACTGGGGTGAATAAGGAGGATAATGAGTCTGAAAAGATTTGGGTTGCAGGTTTTGTTGTGCGCAATCCGTCCTCGCTGTCATCTAATTGGCGGTCATACCAAAGCTTAGAATTAGAGTTGATTGAGCAAGGAGTTATTGGGATTCAAGGGGTCGATACCCGCGCAATCACCCGACATATACGAGATCGAGGGGCGATGCGCGTTGGAATCTTCTCCGATCTAAATCTTTCTCGCGAAGAGATGGTTGTGGAGGTTCGAAAGATTCCGGCAATGGCGGGATCAAATTTGGTTGAAGATGTTTCGACTAAGAAAAGCTATATTGTTGAACCGATCGGATCTAAACGCTTCGTTGTTGCTGCATTGGATTTAGGAATCAAGAAAGCCACACCAAAAGCTCTGGCAGAGCGTGGAGTACAGGTTCATGTGCTGCCATTTAACTCCACGGTTGAACAGATTCTTGCAATCAAACCAGATGGTGTATTTCTTTCAAACGGTCCTGGGGATCCCTCGACTATGGGAGATGTTGTGGAAACGGTGCGAGCGCTGTTATTAGAGGAGATCCCGATCTTTGGAATATGTTTTGGTCACCAAATACTTGGCAGAGCACTTGGTTTTGAAACTTACAAGTTGGCTTTTGGCCATCGCGGCATTAACCAACCAGTTATGGACAAGGTCTCAGGAAAAGTTGAAATCACGGCTCACAATCACGGCTTTGCAGTGCAAGCTCCGATTGATATGGAGTTTTCTACCGTTTATGGTCGCGGGGAAGTAACTCACTTCTGTCTAAATGATGGTGTTGTTGAAGGTCTAGCTTTATTAGAACGTCCAGCATTTTCCGTTCAGTATCACCCTGAGGCTGCAGCAGGACCTCACGATGCTGCTTACCTTTTTGATCGCTTCATAGAATTGATGATGAAATCAAAGCAGGTGATTGCGTAATGCCTTTAGATCCATCTATTAAATCGGTTTTGGTTATCGGGTCAGGTCCAATTGTGATTGGACAAGCATGCGAGTTTGATTACTCTGGAACTCAAGCATGCCGCGTACTTAGGGCCGAAGGTATCCGAGTAATTCTTATTAACTCTAATCCTGCAACGATAATGACAGACCCAGAGTTTGCAGATGCAACTTTCATCGAACCGATTACTCCGGAGATTATTGAAAAGATAATTGTCCAGGAAAAGCCCGATGCGGTGCTAGCCACTCTTGGTGGCCAAACTGCACTTAATGCGGCGATAGCACTCTTTGAGCGTGGAACGCTTTCCAAGTACGGAGTGCGTCTAATTGGCGCCGATGTGGAAGCAATACACCGTGGCGAAAATCGAGAATTGTTTAGAGAGATAGTAGAAAAGGTTCGCGGAGAGTCGGCAAAATCGAGAATCTGTCACACGATGGAGCAAATAATTGCTGCAGTAGCGGATTTAAATTACCCAGTTGTTGTACGACCATCTTTTACTATGGGTGGGCTTGGCTCTGGGATCGCCTTTGATGAGCCTGAGCTACGACAAATTGCTGGAGCTGGATTAAGACATAGTCCGACCTCTGAAGTTTTATTGGAAGAGTCAATAATCGGTTGGAAAGAGTACGAGTTAGAGGTAATGCGTGATCACAAAGACAATGTTGTGATTGTCTGTTCCATTGAGAATTTAGATCCAATGGGAATCCATACGGGCGATTCAATCACTGTAGCACCAGCGATGACATTAACAGATCTTGAGTATCAAAAACTGCGTGATTTATCTATTGAAATTATTCGGGAAGTTGGGGTTGAAACCGGAGGATGCAATATTCAATATGCAGTCAACCCTGCAAATGGTCGAATAATTGTTATTGAAATGAACCCTAGAGTCTCTAGATCTAGCGCGCTGGCCTCAAAGGCAACGGGTTTTCCAATAGCTAAGATTGCAACCAAGCTTGCGATCGGTTACACGCTAGATGAGATTCAAAACGATATTACTAAAGTAACCCCAGCCTCATTTGAACCAACCTTAGATTATGTAGTGGTTAAAGTTCCTCGCTTTGCTTTTGAAAAATTTGCTGATGCCGACCCTAGATTAACAACGACGATGAAAAGCGTTGGCGAGGCGATGGCGATAGGACGCTCGTTCTCAGAAGCCCTAATGAAGGCCTTAAGATCTTTGGAGCGCAAAGAAGCGATCTTCAGTTGGCCAGCAGTTTCAAATGTTGAGCTTAGTGATCTGATCTCAGCAATGAAAACTCCAACAGAATACAGACTGCAACAAGTGCAAAAGGCAATGTGGGCCGGTGCAACAATTGAAGAGATTCATACTGCGACAAAAATAGATCCTTGGTATTTAAATCAGATTCAGCTCATTAACGAGCAAGCTCGTTTGATATCACAACCGGGCGAGTTCACAGAACGGTTATTACGTAAAGCTAAGAACGATGGTTTCTCGGATGCGCAAATTGGCTCTCTACGAAATACTTCAGAGGATGAGATCAGAAGCTTGCGCCATCGATTATCTGTTCGCCCGGTTTACAAAACAGTCGACACATGCGCCGCAGAGTTTGAGGCTTTCACTCCCTACTTCTATTCAAGTTATGAAGAAGAGAGTGAAGTTGGAATACGCACCAATCCCGCCGTAATTATTCTTGGCAGTGGTCCAAATCGAATTGGACAAGGAATTGAGTTTGACTATTCATGTGTTCATGCCTCTTTTGCATTACGCGATGCTGGCTATGACACGATTATGATTAACTGTAATCCTGAAACAGTTTCGACCGACTATGACACTAGTAGTCGTTTATATTTTGAGCCTTTAACTCTTGAAGATGTTCTCGAAGTTATTCATGCAGAAACTCAGGCAGGCCCAGTTTTAGGTGTCATAACTCAACTAGGAGGTCAAACACCCCTTGGGTTGGCTGCGGCTTTGAAGGCTAATGGAGTGACAATTCTTGGCACCTCTCCAGAAGCAATCAACTTGGCCGAAGAACGTGGTGCGTTTGGAAAAGTTCTTCAAGAACAATCACTAAAGGCCCCGCAATTTGGAATGGCATCAACCCAGTTGGAGGCTCAATCAATTGCTCAAAACATTGGCTATCCAGTACTTGTTCGTCCCTCCTTTGTATTAGGGGGACGAGGAATGGAAATTGTTTATGATGATGATTCATTGGCTGGATTTATTACACGTGCAACGCAGATAACACCCGATCATCCGGTTCTCGTTGACCGCTTTTTAGATAATGCGATTGAAATAGATGTAGACGCACTTTATGATGGAAATGAACTCTTTTTGGGTGGAATCATGGAACATATTGAGGAAGCAGGAGTACACAGCGGTGATAGTGCCTGCGTCTTGCCATCATTAACGATTACATCAGATCAAAGGAAAGAGATACGAGTAGCTACAGAGAAGATAGCTTCGGGTGTTGGAGTAAGGGGATTGATAAATATTCAGTTCGCTATAGAACACAAAGTTCTTTATGTATTGGAAGCTAATCCTCGTGCTTCCCGTACCGTACCGTTTGTTAGTAAAGCGACAGGAGTCGCACTTGCTAAAGCTGCAGCGATGATCTCGGTTGGAAAATCTATCTCCCAACTTCGCAATTTGGGTATGTTGCCGACCAAAGGTGATGGCGAAGCGCACGGCATTTCAGTAAAAGAGGCTGTCTTGCCCTGGAATCGATTCCGAAGAACTGATGGGAGAGGAGTAGATGCAGTACTTGGTCCCGAAATGAGGTCGACGGGTGAAGTAATGGGTATTGCTCCAACATTTGGAGAAAGCTACGCAAAATCTCAGATCGCATCCTTTGGGCCGTTACCAAAATCAGGAACCGTCTTCATTTCACTGGCCGATAAAGATAAGGCCTCAGGAATTGAACCCTCAAAAGGTTTTGCTGCATTAGGTTTTCGAATTCTAGCCACAGATGGCACAGCCCAGTATCTTCGAACAAGGGGATTGAGCCCAACAACGGTTCGCAAAAATTCTGAGGGTACAGGCCCTTTGGGTGAGAAAACGATAGTTGAAATGATGAATAACGGAGAGATTGACCTAGTGATAAACACGCCAGTTGGACGCGGTACCCGTGAAGATGGATGGGCTATTCGTACTGTTGCTATCCAACGATCAATTCCATGTATAACAACCATCGCTGGTTTTAGCGCTGCTGTACAGGGAATTAGATTCCTTCAGGGATCTACATTAAGTATTAAGTCTTTACAGAAGTGGTTGGCGTAAGTGAGCCCAATAAACAAAAACGCCAAACAGGTATTGGCTCCCGTAACATCAAATAAACGTGTGGGTATTTATCATCAAATCATCGTAAACATTGGTGATCTGGCGCAAAAATGTAAGCCAGGCAATTTTGTAGCAATAAAGGTTGGCGGGGATAACTCCGCACTTGTGTTGAGACGTGCCTTTGCAATTTCCAGAGTTTCGACCTCTTCAGCTACAGGCGGAACAATGGAGTTAATCGTCGCACCTCATGGACAGGGAAGCACATGGCTGTGTAATCGAGTCGAAGGGGATTTGATTGACATCGTTGTCCCGTTAGGAACGGCATTTGGAGTTCCCACGGAGCCTGTTCCAGTTTTGTTAGTTGGCGGTGGTTATGGTTCTGCTCCTCTTTTTGGTTTAGCTGAGGTTTTAAACGCGCGTGGATCTAAGGTGGACATGATCTTGGGAGCGAGCACATCCTCAAATATCTATGCTCCTATGGAAGGCAAGCGTGCAGTCAATACGATGCGGATTTATACCGAAGATGGTTCGGCCGGACAAACCGGTCGCGTTACAGATCACTTATATGAACAAATTAAGGATCTCAATGTCGCAGTGGTTTACTCATGCGGTCCAATGTCAATGCTTTCGGCCATTACAACGATCACAAATGCGCTAGAGGTCGTTCATCAATGTTCTGTAGAAGAGTCCATGGCCTGCGGAATAGGAATATGTATGACTTGCGTTTTACCTGTTGAAGGAGAAGATGGCTCTATCTCAATGTTGCGATCGTGCATTGATGGGCCAGTTATGGATGGTTCATTAGTGAGTTGGAAACAGGTTGGTAAACCTCTATGACAGCTATTGATTTTTCTACAACAATTGGGAACGCATGGTTTCCTGCGCCAACATTTACGGCAAGTGGATGCGCTAGTTCTGGGCGAGAGCTGGCTCAATTTTTTCCACTACGAGAGATGGGTGGAGTAGTCACCAAATCTGTTATGTCTCGATTGCGTCCAGGTCGCCCGACTCCTCGAATGGCGGAAACGCCAAGTGGCATGCTTAATTCAATTGGGTTGCAAGGACCAGGAATCGATGCATTCTTGGCGCAAGACATTCCCTACCTTGTTGAGCAGAAAGCCCGAGTTATTGTTTCCATAGCTGGCGAAACCGTTGAAGAGTATTCAACTCTCGCAAGAAAACTACGATCTGTATCAGGTATCAGTGCCGTTGAAGTTAACATTTCTTGCCCCAATGTAGAAAATCGTGGTCTTGTTTTCGCGTGTGACCCAGATGCCTCTCGTCGCGTAATCGATGGCGTACGAAGAACACTTGGAGGGGAGCTACCAATAATCGCCAAGCTTTCACCAGATGTGACGGATCTAGTTTCGATAGCACGCGGTGTAGTAGATGCAGGCGCCGATGGTTTGGCGCTGATCAATACGGTTCTAGGAATGGTTATAGATGTAAAGACAATGCGTCCTCAACTTGGTGGAAAAACCGGTGGACTTTCTGGACCTGCGATCAGACCCATAGCGGTGCGCGCGGTTTACCAGGTTCATGCTGCTTTACCGAAAACGCCGATACTTGGTATGGGTGGTATTGCAAATGGAAAAGATGCCTTTGAAATGATTTTGGCAGGTGCAAGTGGTGTTTCTATTGGTACTGCCAGTTTTGGAAATCCGACGGCGATTATGTCGATTCAAAGTGAGTTAAAACAGATGCTTATTGATCGCGGATTTAAGTCACTCAAGGATGCTGTTGGTTATGCCCATCGAGTGGAAGAAGTGTCAAGTGAGTAAGGCACCCATTGTTCTTGCAGTTGATACCCCCGAGCTAAAAACTGCCGTTGAGTGGGTGAAAGCAACACATGGTTTGATTTCGGTCTACAAGTTAGGTCTTGAGTTCTTCTTATCGTTTGGTAGTTCTGGCGTCAGAGCAATTCAGGAAGAGACGGATGCGGATATTTTTCTAGATTTAAAACTCCATGACATCCCGCACACAGTAAGTGGAGCAACGAAAGCCATTGCTAATTTGGCACCAAAATATTTAACGGTTCACGCATCTGGGGGAGCAGCGATGATTCGGGCAGCAGCCAATGCAATCCCGGGTAGTCTCATTACAGGTGTCACAATTCTGACCTCTTTAGGCGATAGTGATGTTAAATCTATTGGCTATGAAGAACCTGCTTTAGAAAGTGCTGTTCGTCTTGCAAAGTTAGCTGTTGCATCTGGTGCACGCGCAATTGTTTGCTCACCTCTAGAGATCACGGCAATTCGAAAGGCAATAGGGTCGGAGACCATAATCATCACTCCAGGTGTAAGACCTGCGGGAGCAACTAAAGTTGATGATCAAGTTCGAACAATGACACCTGGTGACGCAATCTCAGCCGGGGCCTCATTGGTCGTAATTGGTCGTCCGATCACCCAAAATTGGATGAACGGAAGTTCGGCTATGAGAGAGGCTGCCGCAGAGATTTCCGCTCAACTTTTGATTAGCGAGTAAGTTTCTCCTATGTCGCTTCCTCCACGTTTAACCGACGAACAGCGTTTGAAGGCCTTAGAAAAAGCTGCCAGTTCTAGAAAACGTAGGGCTTTCGTGAAGTCTGAACTCAAACAGGGAGTTTTGGACATTGAGGCTGTCTTAGAGCTGTCAAAGACAGACGATGCAGTTGCCAATATGAGGGTTCGTGAACTTCTTGAATCCTTATCTGGAGTCGGTAAAGTACGGGCATTAACATTGATGGAGCGTCTAGAAATTTCTCCAACGCGTCGTGTAAAAGGTTTGGGAAGACATCAGATAACACAGATTAGAAATGAGTTTATGAAATCCGCACACGCAATAACTCCCGGCAAACTTCTGGTTCTTTCCGGGCCAGGTGGCGTTGGAAAGAGTACGGTTGCAAAGAAGCTCCGCGAGGTTGGTGATTTTTGGGTCAGCGTAAGCTACACAACGAGAGAACCGCGTGTTAATGAAATAGATGGTCGAGATTACAATTTTGTTTCACATGAGGTCTTTCAAACCATGATTAACAACGGTGAATTTCTAGAATGGGCTGAATTCGCGGGTAACAGATATGGAACAACTCAAGATAAAGTTGAGCAGGCCTTACTGCTTGGAAAGAACGTGCTGCTTGAAATAGAGATCGACGGAGCTAAACAGGTTAAGGCACATTTACCTAAATCAATCCTTGTTTTTCTAGAGCCGCCGTCTTGGGAAGAACTTGTTGCTCGATTAGAGGGCCGGGGGACAGATGATGAAGTTCGTCGAGCACATAGGCTTGAATTAGCACAGGCAGAGCTAGAGGCGGCCTCGTCCTTTGATGTTGTCCTGATAAATGATGAGGTCGAGGGTGTAGTAAAGAAACTGATAGAGTTGGCCTCCTAACTCTTTGATGAAGCGGAGATACACATGGATGGCATCACTAATCCTCCAATTGACGAACTACTAGATAAGAGTGGTTCTAAGTACAGTCTGGTTTTGTATGCTGCCAAGCGCGCTCGTCAAATTAATGCCTATTACTCTCAGTTAGGCGAAGGCCTGCTTGAGTACGTTGGTCCATTGGTTGAAACTCATGTTCACGAGAAGCCACTTTCTATCGCACTTCGTGAAATCAATGAAGGTTTACTCACAATCGAAAATCTAGAACCGACTGCATAAACTATTTTTAGTTTCAAGGATCAGACATGTCCCAAATCGGTCCAGAGATTATTTTAGGTGTTGGTGGCGGGATTGCCGCATACAAATCATGTGAGCTACTTCGCCGGCTTAAAGACCGTGGTTATCAGGTAACAGTTGTACCGACTCCTTCATCACTTAATTTTGTGGGTAAGGCAACATGGGAAGCTCTGTCCGGTCGTCCGGTTAGTGCTGAGGTTTGGGAAAATGTTCATCTCGTTCCTCATATATCGCTAGCTGATAAGGCAAAGTTTTTTATAATCGCACCAGCAACTGCCGATTTGATTGCAAGAGTTGCTGCCGGAAGGGCCGATGATCTTTTAACGAATTTGGTCTTAGCTTCAGATGTTCCAAAGATATTAATTCCTGCCATGCATCCATCAATGTGGCTAGATCCAGCAACGGTAGCCAATGTGCAAATTCTTCGAAGTAGGGGCTTTAAAGTTATGGAGCCAGATGTTGGTCGCCTAACTGGAAGCGATACAGGACCAGGACGTTTCCCAGAGACTGCGGCTATCGTGCATGAGTTCGACCAGTTGACAGGAAATGTTTCCGATCTAGTTGGTAAACGAATTCTTGTAACAGCAGGGGGTACTCGGGAAAACATAGACCCTGTTCGCTTTATTGGAAATAGATCCTCTGGAAAACAGGGCATTGCAATTGCCAAAGCAGCTAAAAGAAGAGGGGCAGACGTTCATTTAATCGCTGCAAATGTTGATGAAGGCCAGGTAAAGGGAATAGAAACAACCCATGTTTTCACTTCACAAGAGATGCATGATGCACTTCTGGATAAGTTTCCAGAATGTGACATTCTCTTCATGAGCGCCGCTGTTGCTGATGCTAAACCCAAATCAATCTCGATAGACAAGATCAAGAAGGCGATGCTAGGAAGCATTGAACTTGTTCCTAATGTGGATCTTTTAGCTGACATTAGCAAGGGTAAAACGAATCAGATAATTGTTGGGTTTGCTGCTGAAACAAAGGACCATCTTTCAGAAGCTCGCAGGAAACTTGAGAGCAAAGGCATGGATGTAATTTATGTCAACGATGTTTCAGGTGGGGCTGTTTTTGGCAAAGATGAGACTATGGGTACGATACTCACACGCAATGATGCGGATATAGCGGTCAAGGAAACCTCCAAGGACGCTCTCGGTAATCTACTCCTTGATCAAGCCATCCGGCAGTTAGGTTGAAAATGTCAAAACGACTTTTTACATCAGAATCAGTTACCGAAGGACATCCAGATAAAATTGCAGATGCGATATCTGATGCTGTTCTAGATTCGCTGATATCTCAAGATAAAACAAGTCGCGTAGCAGTTGAAACGTTGATAACTACCGGACAGGTTCACGTAGCTGGTGAAGTGACAACTAATGGTTACGCCGATGTAATGGGTATCGTACGAGACACAGTATTAGATATTGGGTATGACTCTTCCGATAAGGGTTTTGATGGCAATTCTTGCGGTGTTTCGATCTCTATTGGTCAACAATCACAAGACATTGCAGCCGGTATCGATGATGCCTATGAGCATAGAGTTTCTGCCGCAGTCGATCCATTGGATCTTCAAGGCGCTGGAGATCAGGGTTTGATGTTTGGTTATGCGTGCGATGACACCAAAGAATTAATGCCACTTCCAATCTGGCTGGCACACGCTCTTGCTTCTCAGTTAACCAAGGTCAGAAAATCTGGAGAGCTGGCTTACCTTAGACCTGACGGCAAAACACAGGTAACCATTGAATATGAAGGTGATACGGCTGTTGCTATCGACACTGTTGTTATCTCAAGCCAGCATTCAGAAGATGTAGATGTAGTAAAGAAACTTACACCAGAGATTATTGAACACGTTATCGACCCGGTACTGAAACTAATAGATCTTCCAAAGAGTAATTTGCGGACGCTGATCAATCCAACGGGACGTTTTGTAATCGGTGGGCCCATGGGTGATGCAGGTTTAACTGGTAGAAAAATTATCGTTGATACGTATGGTGGCATGGCTCGACACGGAGGTGGCGCATTTAGTGGCAAGGATCCATCAAAGGTAGATCGATCGGCCGCCTATGCCATGCGTTGGGTCGCTAAGAATGTTGTTGCGGCTGGCTTGGCTAAGAGATGTGAAGTCCAGGTTGCATATGCGATTGGTAAAGCCCAGCCGGTTGGAGTTTTTGTTGAAACTTTTGGGACCGAAACTGTTCCTGTTTCAAAGATACAGGACGCTGTTCTTTCGACATTTGATTTGCGTCCCGCAGCAATCATTAGAGATTTGGAATTACTGCGTCCTATCTATTCGCTAACGAGTGCCTACGGACACTTCGGACGCGAACTTCCAGAGTTTGCTTGGGAGCGCACGGATCGAACTTCTGCGCTTCAAAATGCAATAAAGTAAAGAGAAATACTTGTGGCAACTTCGAGGCTTTTTCGTTTAAGAGCCGAAGTTGCTGCGACTCCTTCTGGCCCTAAAGCCTCTTCGTTAGCATATGTCAAAGTTCGAGTTGATACCGGCGTATTTCATCTTGACCAACTCTATGACTACTGTGTTCCTGAGAAATTCTCTAATTTAGCTGCTGTTGGAATTCGAATTCAAATACCTTTTGGCAACAAAGAAGTTGAAGGAATTATCGTTGAACGCGTTGAACAACCAGAACGATCAGGAACGATTAAGTTCATCACTAAAATTCTTTCGCTATATCCAGTCGCAACAGATGCTTCCCTTAAATTATTCGAAGAGGTCGCACGCGATTACGCTTGTAATCCATGGGATGTTATCCGCTCAGCTATCCCACCGAGGGTTGCCTCCGTCGATAAAAAATTAACCACCACAGAGCATTCATTAGAAAACCGCGTGCAGACTACGAAATCAGCAAGTCTTCGTGATTCGAAGAAAGTAAGATCCCGTTTCATACAGCTGGCTCCTACCATCGATGCTTACGAGCAAGTGGCATCCATCGCAGAGAAACTTCTTACTAAAGGAAATGTGCTAGTCGTCGCTCCAGATGAGAGAGATGTTGATCAAATCATTAATCACCTTGTTACAGCCAATTATCCTGTGATAAAACTGACCGCATCAATGTCGCGTGAAGAAAGATATTCAAATTTTCTCAATTGCCTGGGTGATGGTAAAAAGATAGTTGTGGGGACCAGAAGCTCGGTTTTCGCGCCAGTATCTGAACTTTCAACAATAATCATCTTTAAAGAATCTTCGCCTGAGCATTACGAGATTAGATCCCCAGGCTGGAATAGTAAGGATGTTGCTAAAAAACGTATTGCGCTGGAAAATCTAGAACTGATTACGATTGGCTACTGCCCATCAGTGCAAATGGCTCATGCAATTGATGAAGGAACAGCCGAATTTGAACCCCACCAATTACCTGTGGTTGTCAACGCCTTCAATCCAGATTACGGAACACTCTTGCCTGGAAGAATTTTTTCAGAGATAAGAAAGGCTCTTAAGAGTGGCCCGGTGCTTTTCCTAGCGGCAAGAAAAGGTTATGGAAATGCACTCCTGTGTGCACAGTGCAGAAATATTGCTCAATGCGATTGTGGTGGTCGGTTACAGGTTGGTGGTCGATCGATTCCACCAATGTGTGTGCATTGTGGCAAAACCTTTAAGGAGTGGAGATGCCGTTTTTGTAAGGGAAGTTCGCAGTATCTAGCAGGCCGTGGAATTGAAAGAGCTTCAGAAGAGCTCTCTCGAGCATTTCCTGGAACTCCTGTGATTATCTCAGCCGGGGATGTAATCAAAGATCGTGTTGATGCAAGGCCTTCATTGGTTCTTTCAACACCGGGGGCGCAGCCAAGAGTTAACGGTGGTTACGCCGCCGTAGTTATTTTGGATGCAATTAGATTTTTCTCACATACCGATATTCGCACGCCGGAACGAGCACGCGAAATAATTTTTGAAACGGCAGCATTGGTCGGTGCAGGTGGAAGCGTAATAATGGTAATTGACACCGTGCATCCCATAGTCCCCGCTGTAACACGCTGGAATGTTGTTCCTCTTTTGAAACGAGATCTTACGGAAAGAAAGGAGCTTAGCCTTCCACCTTATGTGGCCTCTGCGGTCCTTATAGTTTCCGAGAAAGAAAGCATCTCGCTTTCGACGGGGCTACGCAAAGCCATTAAAGACAATAGGTTGCCGCTATCGGTTCAGGTTTTTGGTCCCACACCTATTGCAAAGAGTCAGTCCAAAATTGTTCTTTATTGTGATCACAGTGAAGCGGGTGTATTGCAATCTTTCTTGCATGAATTGCAGAAAAAACGCAGCGTCGCTAGGAAAGATTTGTTGACATTGCGATTAGAGCCTTATTCACTCTAAAGCGTTGGTAGTATTTGGTCATGTCAATTCAACCGATCCGGTTATTTGGTGATCCGGTGCTTACAACACCTGCGTCAGATGTCACCACTTTTGATAAAGAATTGCGCGTTCTTGTAGCCGATTTAACGCAAACAATGCTCGAGGCACCTGGTGCCGGCTTGGCAGCTCCGCAGATCGGTGTTCCACTTAGAGTCTTTGTATGGGATGTTGATGAAGCATTGGGTCACCTTGTTAATCCAACACTTGATCTCAGTGATGAAATACAGGATGGAGAAGAGGGCTGCTTGTCTTTTCCAGAGATTCGCTATGACACACCTAGATCCATGCACGTTGTGGCGAAAGGCTTCAATATGCATGGTGATCCTGTAACGATCGAGGGATCGGAGTTCCTTGCGCGCGCGCTCCAACATGAGAACGATCATCTAAACGGAGTGCTCTTTATCGACAAGCTTTCAAAAACTAATCGAAAGTTAGCAATGAAGGAAATCCGCGAGTCAGATTGGTTTTCACAGGTTTCCCAAGCGGGCATTAATGTTTCGATTAAAGAATCCCCTCACTCGATGTTCGGACGGAATACTTAGTGCGTATTGCTGTTGCTGCGACCCCAGATGTTGCTATACCGACATTGGATTGGCTGCTTGCATCTGAACATCAATTAGATCTGATCATTACACAACCTGACAGGCCGTCAGGGAGGGGTCAGAAAACTACCGAAAGCCCGGTCTCCGTGTGGGCGCACGCGAAAAACATTGAGATAATCAAACCTGAATCGTCATTGGAATTACTACCCGTTGCTGCAAATTTTGACCTAATCATTACGATCGGTTATGGCGTCATTCTGCCTGACAACTTGCTTAACCTTCCATTACATGGATTCTTAAATCTCCACTTCTCATTATTGCCTGCATATCGCGGTGCCGCACCGGCTCAACGCTCGTTGGAAAATGGAGAGTTAGAAAGCGGCGTTACAGTCTTCAAACTTGATAAAGGTTTAGATACGGGACCAATCTACTCACAAGGCACGCTTGCCATTGATCCCACGTGGAGGAGCTTTGAACTCTTAAAGGAGTTATCCGAGCTTGGAGTGGGTGTTATCAAAGAAGCAATAAGCAAGATCGAATTAGGCGTTGAGCCACTCCCGCAGAGCGGTCCTACAACTTATGCCGCTAAGATCTCAAAAACTGAAGCAAGAATTGATTTTAATCAACCAGCCCATACTCTCTTGCGAAGGATAAAAGCTTTCACATACGAACCAGGTGCATGGACGGTTTTTAATCAAGAACCTTTCAAAGTATCTGATGCCAAAGAGACTGATTTTCTGCAAGGCAATCCAGGTGATATTTTTGTTGTTGACCAAAAAGTTATCGTTTCCTGCGGGAGTTCAACGAGTTTGGAACTCTTAAAAGTGACGCCATCTGGAAAGCGAGAGATGAGTGCTATCGATTGGAGCCGTGGCGCACGGTTAGAAATAGGTGCCTGCTTTGGTTGAGCCGGGTAGGAAAGTTTTTAGATCCCCAAAGCCCGATGCTGCAAGATTGTTAGCTTTTGATCTAATAACTGAAGTCAATCGCAATATTGGCTATTCAAACTTACTTTTGCCGCAGGCCCTTGGTGCAAGTTCACTGGATGAAAGAGACAGGTCTCTGGTCACAGAGCTTGTTTATGGCACTATACGAATGCAAGGAAAACACGACTGGATAATTGGACAGATTAGCGATCGTGCGTTTTCTGAGATAGACCCAGGAATTGTTGATGTTTTACGCTTTGGTATTCATCAAATTCATGAAATGCGCATCCCCGATCATGCCGCCGTTTCGGCCACGGTGGAGATTGCACGAAAACGCCTGGGGGAGTCGAAAGCTAGTTTCGTGAATGCAACGTTGCGAAGCGTTGCACGTATCGCTAAAGAAGAGTGGTTTGTACCGTTAGATTTAATTGAAGATCCTATTGAGCAATATTCGATCCGTTATTCGCATCCAGAGTGGATCATCTCCTCATATTTTGATTTATTGAAGGATTGGAGCGAAGTTGAACAAGCGTTAAAAATAAATAATGAACCTGCTACGCCGACTTTAGTTTCTTGGCCCGGATTTTCATCCGTTAAAGATTTGATAGATATTGGGGGATTACCTACAGAATTTTCACCTTACGGGGCGCACTGGAAAGGCAATCCGGGCACATTGGATTTAATCAAATCTCGGAGAGCTGGTGTACAGGATGAGGGATCCCAACTTGTTGCAGAGGTTTTCAGTAAGGCGGCAAAAGGTCAGAATTGGTTGGATATGTGTGCAGGTCCAGGAGGTAAAGCGGCATTGCTCTCTAGCATTGCAAGAGGTCGCTCCATCTCTTTTACTGCAAATGAAATTTCAAACAGCCGCGCTGATTTAGTTCGTCAGGTTGTTCACGGAGATCAGGTTCTAGTTGGAGATGGGCGCGAATTAGGTTCAATGGATCAAAAATATGATGCAATTTTAATTGATGCACCTTGCACCGGTTTGGGTGCGTTGCGCCGACGACCTGAAGTGCGATGGCGTCGCGACCTAAAAGATCTACGGGCGTTAACTCAGCTGCAACGCGAACTCATTGCATCCGGAGTTTCAGCATTAACACAAAGTGGAGTTCTTGGTTATGCAACCTGCTCGCCTCATTTAGCCGAAACGACTGTTCAAGTGGCCGATCTGTTGCGCACATTTCCCCACCTGGAACAAATTTCCGTAGTCCCATTTTTGCCGGATAATTTATTGGGCGCCGATCGTGCTGGTGCGCTTTCCTTATGGACGCATAAACATGGAACTGACGCAATGTATTTAGCGTTGTTTCGTCCTCGATCAGGTTAAGGTAGACGCATGGTTTCTGACGTGAGAATCACTCCGAGCATCCTTAACGCCGATTTTTCACAATTAAACTCTGAAATTAAGAAGATCAGTGAAGTGGCCGATCTTCTCCACCTTGATGTTATGGATAATGTTTTTGTGCCAAACTTCACATTTGATTTTGAAGCGGCATCAAATATAATAAAAGAGTCAACTCTTGCAGTCGACGCGCATCTTATGGTCGCTGATGTAGATGAAATTGCCGTGCAGTACGCAGAAATTGGATGCGCATCTGTCACTATTCACGCTGAGGCTACCCGAAATATTGGTCAGACATTGAAAAACATACGAGCAGCCGGTTCCAGAGCTAGCTTAGGCATTAAACCAGGAACGGAGATTGATGCTTACGAGGAGTTCGTTGACCAATTAGATATGTTTTTAATTATGACAGTAGAGCCTGGTTTTGGAGGACAGAAGTTTATGGAAAATATGATGTCCAAAGTAAAACGCACAAGGCAGATCATTGGAGATCGCCCTATATGGCTACAGGTGGACGGCGGAGTTTCAATGTCAACTATCGAGTTTGCATTAGAAGCGGGCGCAGATACATTTGTTGTTGGAAGTGCTGTGTTCAATGATCCAGACCCTGCAGCTATGGTCGAGAAGTTGCGAAAACACGCTCACGAATACCTGGGTTCCTGATTTAAAGGGCAACGCCCACGCTTGCATCTCCAGTAAACTTTAGCCATGAAAAGCTTTGAAACCTTGTGGAAAGAGCTATCCGAAAAAGTCGCAGAGAATGCTCCTAATTCAGGCACAGTACTCGCCGTAAATTCTGGTGTTCACGAAATCGGGAAGAAAGTTTTAGAAGAAGCTGGTGAAGTGTGGCTTGCAGCAGAACATGAAACAGATGATGAATTAGCCGAAGAGATTAGTCAGTTGCTCTATCAACTTCAGGTATTAATGCTAGCCAGGGGTCTTTCCATTAATGACGTCTACAAATTCCTTTAGGAGATGACAATGCTAAGAGTAGCTGTACCAAATAAAGGATCGTTAGCAGAAGTAGCCATTGAGACCTTGAAAGAAGCGGGATATCGCCAACGTACCGATAGCCGCGATCTCATTATTTCTGATCCCGATAATGGGGTTGAGTTCTACTATCTTCGCCCTCGCGATATTGCGGTATATGTCGGTTCTGGAGAACTTGAAGCAGGAATTACAGGTCGGGATCTGATGATTGATTCTGGCGCGCAGGCTACTGAGATTCTTCCTTTAGATTTTGGTAAATCCACTTTTCGCTTTGCAGGGCCTATAGAAAAAAACTTTTCAATAAGCGATATCTCCGGCAAACGTGTTGCAACGGCATACCCGGGCTTGGTTCAACAGCACTTGGCTGACTTGAAGATCAACGCTGAAATAGTACGACTTGATGGCGCCGTTGAAAGTAGTGTGCGCCTAGGCGTAGCAGATCTAGTAGCCGATGTTGTTAGCACCGGAAACACATTGCGCCAAGCTGGTTTAAAGATTTTCGGAGAACCAATTCTGCACAGTGAAGCAGTCGTGATCGCCCGTTCTGGAACCGAGATCAAACCAAAGCTCGAAGTTTTGATTAGAAGAGTTCAGGGTGTTGTTACTGCAAGGCGCTACGTTTTGCTTGACTATGATGTTCAGAAGATGTTTTTAGAACAGGCATGCGCTATTACTCCAGGTTTAGAGTCTCCGACGATATCCCCGCTGCAAAAGCCAGAATGGGTAGCGGTAAGAGCGATGGTTTTACGTGAAGAGACAAATAATGTCATGGATCAGTTATGGGCGATCGGTGCTAGAGGGATCTTGGTAACTGACATTCATGCTTGTCGTTTATAGTTTTTAAAGACCAATTAATACACTAACGCCTCGAAGAGATGGTTCGTTGATCGATAGATCAGCGGCGGCAACAACAATAGGCTTTGCATTAAAGGCAATACTTAATCCTGCAACAGCCATCATGTCCAAATCATTTGCGCCATCGCCAATAGCAACAGTATTTGTGATTTCTACGCCGGACAATGTAGCAAATTCCAATAAAGCGACCGCTTTAGCTGCTCTATCAATGATTTGACCTTCAATACGCCCGGTGAGATGACCACTCTGGATTTCCAAGACATTGGCCCGGAAATACCTTATTGATAATCTCTCTATAGTTGGCGCTATTACTTGCACAAATCCTCCAGAAACAAGTGAGACGCTATGACCAAGTGCGTGGAGTTGCTTCACTAATTCTTCGGCGCCATCGGTTAGGCGTATCTCTTGTTGCACTTTCTCCAACTCTTCATAGGACAAACCCTTTAGCAGCTGAACACGAGCAATCAGACTCTGAGCAAAATCAATTTCTCCACGCATTGCTGAATCGGTTATGTGAGCGACCTCTTTGAGCACTCCAGCCTTAGCAGCCAGAAGTTCGATGGCTTCTTGTTGTATGAAAGTTGAATCAACATCAAATTGAACTAACATTTTGGGTTTAGTCATTGCATTTATTCGCGATCGATCACAGGGTAAAGACCCTTATATCTGGGGTATTTTCAAACTTAAGTTCACTCATCACTTTAACGGCGGCTTGCAAATCTGTACCCGAAATTCTAAATAAGAGACCCATTCTTTCTTGGTTTACCCTAGTAATGCCTTCTATGTTGGCCTTCAAATCTTCAATTCCTTGAGCGACTGTCAGAAGGTGAATTGGTTGTATCTTTTCCGCAACAACTTCTATACCAATGCACTGCTTGAGAGCAGGAAGGCTGCTTTGATCAGAGAAAATTGTCGCAATATCAAAACCAGAACTATCGGCAAACAGGTTTAAATCGGTCTCGATCGCGCGTTGATGAGAGGGATTTAAAGTAATCAGTAGTGTGAGTATTAGTCTGTGGTTTATCACTATCTGTTCGACATCAATGATCTGGATTGCAAACTCTGAGAGTGAACTAAAGAGTCCACGAGCGGCGCCAGGAGCATCCTGCCCAGTGAGTAAAATTAGTCCCGTGAAGACTGGGCTCTTTTCTGACAAGTCACTCATAAGAATCCTAAGTTTAACTCTAAAGAGCATCCTCCCACGCATGGTTTTGCACTCACTTTGGCGCTAAAAGCACTATGTTTTGCATCTATGAGTAGCCAGAATGTGCTTGCACTTCGTGATGTCACTGTTGTCAGAGGCGATCGCACAATTCTTGGACCTTTAAACCTTGCTATTTCACACGGTGAACGTTGGGTCATTCTTGGACCAAATGGCGCAGGAAAATCAACTTTGCTCCAGATGCTTGCAACAAAAATATTTCCAACAAAGGGTCAAGTTAGTGTTTTAGATCGTGAATTTGGCCGTATCGATCTATTCGAATTGCGCACACGTATTGGAATCTGCAGCTCTAGCATTGCCGAAGAGATTCCTGCTGAAGAGATCGTAAGAGATGTGGTTCTGACGGCTGCGTATGCAATCTATGGTAGGTGGAATGAAGGTTATGACCTTTGGGATGAATCTCGTGCAATAGCGCTGCTCACAACTTTTGGTGTTCGCGAATTGGGAGCAAGAGAGTACGGAACGTTAAGTGAGGGAGAGAAGAAGCGAGTGCAGATTGCTCGTGCCCTAATGACCGATCCCGAACTTTTGTTGTTAGATGAACCAGCGGCCGGATTAGATGTTGGCGGGCGAGAGGATCTTCTCTCACGCCTGACCAGCTTTTCATCAGATCCGTTGGCTCCAGCAACAGTCCTGGTTACACACCATATTGAAGAGATACCAGTAGGGACAACGCACGCGTTGATTTTGAAGAACGGATCGATTGCAGTCTCTGGACCTATCGATCAAGTGATTACCACTGACCATGTTTCAGCAATATTCGAAACGCCAATAACTGTTACCTGCGAGTCAGGACGCTATTTTGCCCGGGCAACTCTATAAACAGTTGCATCCTGATTGGCAGAGCGCTCTAGCAGATCTACAACCTCACATTGATTCCATAGAGCATTCATTAGATAAGAAGAACGTGGTTCCAGACTTTGACAATGTTTTTAGAGCGTTAACTACTCCTGTCTTATCAATAAGAGTTGTCATATTTGGACAGGATCCATATCCAACTGCGGGAGTTGCACATGGGTTAGCGTTTTCGGCAATAAAACCTGGGGCGAAAATTCCGGCTTCATTGAAAAATATTTTCACCGAACTTAAAGATGACATCGGCGATCCTCTTCGCAGCCAATCCGATCTAAGTGATTGGGCCCAACAAGGAGTTTTACTGCTCAACCGAATTTTGACAACATATGTTGGAAGTTCGCTCGCGCATTCCAAGTTGGAGTGGGAGAAAGTGACCGATCGAGTTGCACAGGTGCTAGGGGAGCGGGATGTTGTGGCGATTTGTTGGGGCCAATATGCACAAGAGGTTTCTCGGTTCTTTCGCGAAGAGTGGCTAATTACTTCAGTCCATCCGAGTCCTTTATCGGCATATCGCGGTTTCTTTGGGTCCAAACCATTCTCAAAGGCAAATGGAATTTTAGAAAAAAACGGAATCACACCGATTAATTGGTAACAGTCTTTGTGAATATCGGTAATAAGTAAAGGCCTCCGTTAACCGGAGGCCTTTACTTTTCTACATTACTACTAACTTTGTGCTATTTTTTTGAACTTCCGTCCAATTATCTACTGATTATCCGACCCAAGTATTAATTGGTGAAGACAAGAAATAGACCATGAACAAAGCAGCAAT
>CAIUSQ010000044.1 GCA_903901905.1 uncultured Actinomycetes bacterium | reverse complement strand
TGGTGTGGAATTTTAATTGTCATACGCGCTCCACCATTGGTAGTGAACGCAGTCCGCGTTCTAGATGCCATTGTAGATAAGCGGCAATTAATCCACTAGCTTCTCTGCGATAACGGGGCTCACTAGAAGAGGCAGTCTCCCAATCACTACTAAGTAGCGCACCCATCAAATCTAAAGTTTCAGCCGCTGGTGTCGCACAAGCAGAGGGCCTACATTCTGCGCAGACTGAACCGCCACCTACTAGAGAAAAGTATCGGTGCGGTCCTTCTTTTTCACACCGCGAACATATTGTCATTGACGGGGCGTACCCTGCAACTGCTAATGAGCGTAAAAGAAATGCATCAAGGATAAGTAGCGGGTCATAACGATTCTCCGCCAGAGCTTTCATGCCACCTGTAACTAATTGAAACTCTTGAACTGCCGGTTCATTTTCTTGTGAAGTAAATCTTTCGGCTGCCTCTAATATCGCAGAAGCCACTGTCCAGCGCTGATAGTCCAAGGTCAGCGCTTCGCCGTAATTCATGATTGCTTCAACTTGTGTCACTGTGTCAAAAGTTTTTCCGGTGTAGAGCTGAATATCAACATGACTGCCGGGTTCAAGTCGTGCACCGAACTTTGATTTAGTGCGCCGAACACCTTTTGCTACGCCACGAATTCGACCATGCTCACGCGTAAGCATGGTAATAATTCGATCTGCTTCACCGAGCTTTTGGGTGCGCAAAATGATTGCCTCATCCCGGTACAAACTCATACGGGTAAAGGTAGTGCGTGGATCTAGCGAATTGCGCGATTTATCGCAGACACGACCGCTTTGAGTGAGGCCGTTGTGGTGTTTGGATCAATTCCGACTCCCCAGAAAACATCGCCATCGATTGCACACTCTAGGTATGCCGCAGCCGATGCATCTCCGCCTGCAGCAAGTGCATGCTCGAAATAATCTAGAACTCGAACATCTACGCCGTAGTTTTGCAAAATATTACAAAAGGCTGCAATAGGACCGTTGCCTTGTCCTTTAAGTTCATGTTTTTCACCACGATCGGTTATGGTCGCAGTTAAATGAACGTCTTCACCGAGCACTGATGTTTGAGACAAGCCTTTAAGTCTAAAACGTCCCCATGGAGCAGAATCAGTTGGTAGATATTCATCTTCGAAAATATTCCACAAGTCGTTTGCATCAACTTCTCCGCCTTCAGAATCTGTTTTTGCCTGTACGACTTTTGAAAACTCAATCTGCAGACGACGCGGTAGATCTAAGTGATGCTCATTCTTCATCAAGTAAGCAACGCCGCCCTTACCTGATTGAGAGTTAACGCGAATTACTGCTTCATATGATCTGCCAATATCTAAGGGATCAATTGGCAAATACGGAACGGCCCATGTGAAGTCACGAACTTCTTTACCGGCAGCCTTTGCATCACGTTCTAGATGATCAAAGCCTTTTTTAATTGCATCTTGGTGTGATCCAGAAAATGCAGTAAACACAAGGTCTCCTCCATATGGATGGCGCTCTGGTACTCGAAGTTGGTTTGCATACTCAACTGTTCGGCGGATCTCATCGATATTTGAGAAATCAATATGAGGATCAATTCCATGTGAAACTAAATTCATTCCCAGAGTTACAAGACAAACATTTCCTGTGCGCTCTCCATTACCAAAAAGAGTGCCTTCAATACGATCTGCTCCTGCTAGAAAACCAAGCTCTGCAGCTGCAACACCTGTTCCACGATCATTGTGAGGATGAAGAGAGACAATGACATTTTCACGGTTTTCAAGATTTCGGCACATCCACTCAATTGAATCTGCATAGACATTAGGAGTGGTTAGCTCAACAGTTGCTGGAAGATTCATAATTGTCTTCCACTCTTTAGTTGGCTTCCAGACTCGGTTTACAGCGTTACAGACTTCTACGGCAAACTCTAGCTCTGTACCTGTGTATGACTCTGGAGAGTATTCAAATGAAATCTTTGTCTCCGGCACAGTTGCAACGAGGTCAAGACAAAGCTGTGCGGCATCGGTTGCTATCTTTTTGATTCCATCTTTATCTAATCCAAAAACTACGCGGCGTTGAAGGGCCGATGTGGAGTTATACAAATGGATAATCG
>CAIUSQ010000043.1 GCA_903901905.1 uncultured Actinomycetes bacterium | reverse complement strand
CCTCTTCTTCGCTGTCGATAATCTCGACAACTTCCTTGATTAAAGTCTCTACATCTTCTAGTTCAACTTCTTCTAACTCAACATCCTCGCCATCAATTTTCGTAACGACTGTTTTCCCAGTCTTAGCATCTATCTTTTCAGATGTAGCTTTAACTGGTTCGACCTTTGGAGCGATTAACTCATACTCACTTTTCTTCAAAATTCGAGATGGGGAACCAAGTCCGGATTTGCGCAGCTTCTCAATCATTAAAGGAACTTCACTTGCCAGCGAGCGCGCTTCGTCTACTAAATCCTTGTCTACCTTTTTTGGAATTCGGTTGATCGATGTAATTCCACGGACTTCAAGTTCGGCCAAAACTTCGTTGTGACGAAGAACGGCATTTTTGGTGTCAACAATTGCTTGAACATCTTTTGCAGTCAGATCTTTTTTAAGTTCTATTTTCTTGACAGGGGCTTTCTTAACTGGAGCGCTCTTTTTTGCAACCGATTTCTTTGCAGTAGCTTTCTTAGCAGGTGATTTTGATGCTGATGTTTTTTTCACAGGAGCTTTTTTGGCAACGGCCTTCTTTGCAACAGCCTTTTTTGCCGAAGCCTTTGGCTTCACCTTGTTTTTGAGCGCACTAAATACAGCCACAATTGTCCTTTGGTTTTTTCTCAGCCATTCGGCTGATGCGATGGCTATATTATAATTTGGTTTTGACCCTAAATGCACATCCAAAACCTCTATTTAGAGAGTTTTAATGCCTCTCTGATGATCTCTCCCACACTCTCAACCTCTACAAGGAAGCCATCGTGGCCAAAAGGGCTGGAAATTGTCACTAAGGGCGCTGCAGAGGGTGCAAGTTCGGCTATCTCAGCCTGAAGGCGCACAGGAAAGAGTCTGTCCGTATCTATTCCAACAGCGATCACAGGAATCTTGATAGTAGATAGGGCTACGGCCACTCCGCCCCTGTCTCGACCCACATCATGGCTATTCATTGCCTCGGTCAGGGCAATATATGTATTTGCATCGAAGCGCTTCCACAGTTTTTCAGCCTGGTGATCTAGATAAGACTCAACTGCATAACGCCCCGTGTCATCTCCCTGAAGCTGTCGCCCAAATCTGATGTCCATCTCGGCCTCGGTTCGATAGGTCAAATGCGCTATTCGACGGGCAATGCCCATTCCCCCTTCTGGTCCTTTTTTCTGTTCATAGTAGTCACCGTTATTAAAATGAGGATCGGTTTTTATTGCACGGATCTGAATGGATGCCGTTCCAATCTGATCTCCCGTAGCAACGGCCGATGAACCGATAGTACAAATTGCCCCAACACGATCAGGGTGTTGGATCGCCCACTCCAATGCGCGCATTCCTCCCAGTGAGGGACCAACTGCCAACTTATATTTTTTAATCCCCATGGCATTTGTAAATGAAACCTCTGCAGCAACCATGTCGCGGATGTTTATCGCAGGAAAACGAGAACCCCACCGTTTGCCATCTGGCGCAAGAGAAGACGGCCCAGTAGAGCCTTGACAACCACCAATAACATTTGGGCAGACAATGAAGTATTTCTCAGTGTCAAAAGGTAGACCCGGTCCAACCATAGATGGCCACCATCCAGGCACATCGGGAAAGCCTGTTAGAGCATGATTGATCAGAATGACATTGTCTTGAGTTGAATTGATTGTTCCCCAGCTTTGATATCCAATGACAACGTCGGGTAATACTTCTCCGCTTTCAAGTGGCAGTGAACCGATTGAAAGAAACTGCCTTTCACCCGGGTCGTGTGTTTCTAACCAAGCGCCTGTATTCATGGCAAAGATTTCATCGTGTAAGTAAATGTTTTTATGTATTCAAAACTCTTCATTGGAAAAATCATCCTTCACGCACTTGCCAGTTACCTGGCCTGTTCGTCACCCGGAGCACCCCGCCGCGGTGGAGGGTTGCCGCCTACTAAGCCGGGGCTAATACGTAGGACTCGTGAACGGTTCCAATTCTAGCCACTACTGCCCAAAAATCCCAGCCGTTACTTTGGGGTGCAGTTCCACTCGCATTCTGGCAAAGGCATGCGCAGGCCAGTTAGAGCCAAATACTCTGCGTAAAAGAACAGTAAGTGCATAACGTGGAGCATCTATGCTCGCGCGATCTAAAGCACGAAAAGCGAGTTCGTTTTCACCGCGCTCATATGCCAACGTGGCAAATAAACAGGCAACAGGTGCAATAAAACCATCGGGTGCAACCCTTAGCAGATAGAGCCACATGTTCCAATAAGTATCAAAACTTTTCTCTCCATGAGATCCAAGAGCAAAATCTCGGACTTGAACATCTGAAAGTCGACCTATCACCTGTGAAATTAACTCGATATCACTTCCCTCCCCTAATTGAGAAAACTGCGCCGCCAAGTCAATAACAGCAGTCGCTCCATCTCGTTGCAAGAGATTGAGTTCGGCACTCTCTGCATCAATTGAAAATGATTGCACCGAATTCATAAACTCCAAATCAGTGGCAAGTGGTAGAGCTGTGATGTTTACGTAGGT
>CAIUSQ010000042.1 GCA_903901905.1 uncultured Actinomycetes bacterium | reverse complement strand
CAATTGGAATTGCAATCACCATTATTGTCCTGATTATTTCAGCAATTAACTTCGTGATCACACGACGTATTTCTGGAGAGGGAAGCCGATGAAGCGCAATATCCCTAAATGGCAGAAAACGTCTAAATTTCATTATTTAATGCTGGGATTGATTACATTCTTATCAATTTTCCCTTTTTATTGGATGTTCATCGTCTCATCTAACACAGATGCCGAAATCTCAAAGACTCCTCCATCATTGGTGCCTGGTCCACGGTTTTTGGAGGTAGCCCAGAAAGTTCTCAACGCTGAAGGTGTCTATTTCACCCAGGCCTTGATTAACACTTTTGTGGTTGGAATTGCAATTGCGGTGGCGCAGGTGATTTTTTCGGCCATAGCAGGTTTTGCTTTTGCTAAATTGCACTTTAAAGGTCGCCAATTCTCAATTCTCTTTATTGTGGCAACCATGATGCTTCCAAGCCAACTTGGAATCGTTCCTCTATTTATTATGGCAAATAAACTAAATCTTGTTAATACGCTCTATGCATTGATCGTCCCAGCACTTGTAACTGCCTTTGGTGTTTTTTGGATGCGTCAAATTATTGATGCCCAAGTACCAAATGAAATCCTTGAGGCAGCCACTATTGATGGAGCATCAGTACCTCGGGTCTTTTGGAGCGTTGTCCTACCAAGTATCCGCCAGAGCGCATTTGTGTTGGGACTCTTTGCTTTCTTGGCCTCATGGAATGACTACCTGTGGCCAACGATTGTTTTGCAATCTCCTGAAAAATTCACACTCCAAGTTGCATTGACACAACTCAAGCCACTTTATGGACTTGATTATTCACTTCAGATGGGCGGTGCTTTCTTGGCAACTGCCCCACTTTTGATTCTCTTCATCTTCGTCGGTCGCCGTCTAGTGAGCGGCGTTATGGATGGAGCAGTAAAAGGCTAATGTTTAATTCGATCACCACTTCCAGTAAGAAAGGCATAACAATGTCTAAATTCCGCACTCACCTCGGGGTCATTCTTGCAATGGCACTTGCCCTCTCACCAATTGGTCTCTATGCAGCTAACGCTGCAACAGGTGGCCCTAAGGACGCTGTCATTACTCTGCAATCGCCCTTTCTTGATGCAACCAACACATGGGATGCAAAAGTTAATCAGCAGATGGCTGATGGATGGGTTGCTAAAGGCTGGTTTGGATCTGGTTTAGTTTTCCAAGTCTCTTTCGCACCTGTTGGATCAACAATTAACTTGACCTATAACGTCAAAGATAAGAATGGAAAACCTTTGGCTTTCACCAAAGTTAATCTTCGAATTAACAAGGGTTATAGCGAAGCAGCTTCCATTGTTGAAGTTGATGGGGTTAGAACCAAAGGAATTGATCGCCCACCCTTTGATCAAGCAAATGTGACCCGTCTAACCGATGCCTTTGGAAACATCACTTTTGCTCTCAAGAACTTAGATCTTGAGTCGTCAGCTGAACCTGAACCAGAGTCATATACCTCTAAGCCTATTTTTAGTGATGACAAGCTAGATCGCCTGCACTCACAAATGCTTCCAGAAGTAAGCAGCGAGCCAGCAGATCACTCTGTTATCAGCGAGTTCCACTACTTCAAGCCAAAGGCTCCCATTGTTGT
>CAIUSQ010000041.1 GCA_903901905.1 uncultured Actinomycetes bacterium | reverse complement strand
CTCAGCCTTCTTCTTCTTTTTTGAACGACCTTTTTTCATCTGTGACGCTCCAAGTAGCGCCCCAGCAACTTTGAGCGCTGGTCCACCTTTATCTATAAAACTCGATGTTGTATCAGAGACCTTTGTCGAAATATCTTCAATATTCTTTGTAATGCGATTCAAACTATGAAGTGGTCCATTTACCAATGTAACTGTCGTGTGAACCTCTTCTATCAAGGGTGCAGTTTCATCAGTCATAATTTTGAGCGAGACCTTTGCCTCATCAATGAAGCGAGCTACACGGATAACTGCATAGGCAACGGCTGTCGCAATTACGAGTAGTGAGCAAGACGCAATAATGGTTGCAATTCCACCTGGACCCATAATCAACCCCCTCTAAGTACGCGATATAGCACCAGCCTACCTGACATCAGGCGTGAACTAGGCGATTATCGGTAGGGCTACGTCAGGGGTTCGATGTTCGCGATGGGCGACTAAGGATGCAACGTGATACTGCTCAATTTTTTCCTGTAAATCAATCTCCATATACGGGCGACCATCTACTAATGAACCTTGGTGGCCATCGATTACCGCCGCTACATCTTCGCCGCTCATTGTCTTATGAGTTTCGAGTGCGTGAGCCAGTGCGAGAACTTGGATTCGATTTACAATCAAAATTTCTTCTGCTTTGGCAAGTAAACTTGTGAGGTTATCTTCGATTCGATCACTGAGTGCAAGACGTATCTGCTTAGCGGTGTCATCTTTGCCCTTGCCACCACCAGGTGCTCCAACTTCGAAGCGTCGATTACTCGCATGTGAAGAAATGGTTGAACCCATTCCCCAATGGCCTTCCATAAGAGATGCAATAGTTGTTGCGCTCTCTAAATCTCCCGATACACCGGAAGAATTATCACCATCAAAAAACATGCGCTCTCCGGCTAGGGAAGCAAGTGATACTAAAATATCTGACTCATACTCTGTGCGCCATCTTGTAAATTGATCATCAGGAGGAATGCTTGCAACCATTCCCAAGTAATCAGAACCCTTTTCAATCGTTGCTAGGTCGATCGACATGTGTTGGCGGATTCTATGGGCCATCACCGCATGGCAAGCCTCATGAACCGCAACTGCGTGACGCTCTCGTTCAATATATTCAACATCTTCTGAAGGGCCTAGTTCTTTTTGCTGTTTAGCTTTGACAACATCGCCCCATTCAATGGATGTGCGGCCATTGCGAATTGCAAAAATAAGCGCTTCATTGATTGTGTCTTTGATAGTTGCACCAGTGGCATAGGGAGTAATTGTCGCCAATTTATCAATCTCTTCAGCACTAAGTGAATGAGAAACTTTCGCCAAATATCCTTCATATGTACGAACACGTCCCGCCTTACTTGGATAGCCGACGCGATACATGCGATCGATGCGACCAGGACGTAAGAGCGCTTCATCAAGTGCCTCTGGCATATTAGTTGCCATCACAACCAGAATGCGGTACTTGGGTGGACTCTTAGGGCGCATTCCTAAAGTTCGTCGAACGATACGATTGAAAAAACCACGTGGCTTCTTCAATCCAGATAATTCAGTAAGCAGTGCTTGCAATGTTCCTGAACCGCCACCACCTCCTGCTGCCCCACCCATAATAAATTTTTCATGAACTAAAGCAGATGCCGCAGATGGTGAGAGATAAGCACCACCATGACAAGAGTCACCAAAAATTCCAGGTGTCGATGCACCCGTGAAACGTTGCGGTCCACCTGATGAAACAATTCCACGATTACCCAATGAATCTGCTTCATCGATAAAGACAACTACGCCGCCATATCTCAAAGCTAGTTTTCGCAACTTTCTGAAAAGTGATTTCACTTTCAATATTCCAACGCCCATGAACATATTTGTAAATGCACCAGGATCAACAAAAACGAATGGCTTACCAGTCTCACCCGCCATTGACTCTGCCATCAAAGTTTTACCAGTTCCTGGAGGACCCCACAAAAGAATTCCACCAGGAACATAGCCACCATGTTTTTCAATCTCTTCAGGAGTCTCTAGAAAGAGCAAATTCTCACGGATGCGATTGAGCACATGGTCTTGACCCCACACATCACTAAAGCGTGTACGAATATCGTCAGGGAAATATGTTTCAACTCCGCCTCTACTGAGGAACCAGAAAATTGCCGCGAATTGAATAATGACGAAAAAGACGGCAAACATCAATTGGCCAAGAATTGGGAGCGCACTAAAGAATGCCTTGGGAGCAAGAAAGAGCGCACGGATAGGGGTCTCTTGATAGATAGCACCTAAAACTACAGATAGTAGAAATATCACTAAGAGCCACTTGATAACACGAGACAATCTAAATCTCGTCCAATCACTGAGGCGATGCAGCAATTTGTCTACGAAAGAGAAATAGCGCTGCCAAAAACCATGGTAGGGAGCAAGAATTTCAGCTAATCCAAAATGAATCTGTCGCAATACTTCAATTACAACTAATCCAAGTAACCAACTTTTACTAGATGCAACATCTTTCACACCATCTGAAAAACTCAATATTGGATTTTCTGCCAAGTTCGACCAGACAAGAACAAGGAATGTGATACCAAAAAGGAGGAAAAACTTAGTTCTATCGTAGAAAGAGAGATGAATACGAGTCTTTCGATCGGTATCGCGCGCTCTACTAGGTCGATTCTCTAGTTGGCTCATCTGGCTCCCCTTACTGTAAATGAATTTGAAATCTCGGTCATGAGTTTTTCATTCTTCTTATAGCAACTATTAGTGCAGCGAATTATAAATAGATAGACCTTTGAGTTATCGGGTGAAATCATCGCAGTCTGGTCGATGGTTTGAGCCACTCCCTTATGTGTAAATGTGAAGATTGTGCGCACCCCTCGTGCGCCTTTTTCAACTACTTCATAATCATCATAGATTTCAAAAAGTGGTGTATCTGCAGTCGGCGTACTTACCCATTGCGAAAGAGGAACGATGGCATCTCGCAAAATGTTCAGGGACACTGCATTTTTCTCATCAGCCGATAAATTACGAACGCGTGCAAGGGCAACAGGCTTCTTGGGCGCGTCAATTTCAAAAATCTGAGATGGTTTTACTTTTGGTTGGATCGAGTATGCCACTTGCCACGTTACAAGCGTCTGGCGCTCTACAGCTAAACCGACTGCATTTTTTGCTTCAAATTTATTCAACGCTGCTGTACTAGTCACATGCCAACTCTTTGGAACAGTAAAGAAAACACCTTCTGATTTAGATGCAGCATAAATTTGTGACTGAGCGCCGCAACCAGTCAACACAAGAAGTGAAGCAAGAACGAATCCAAGAGGCTTTTTCACTCAGGAATTCTCTCTAACTTCCCTTCTGAGCGCCATCTATACCGCTCTCTCTCCGTTGAGCAGGTGTAATTGGCGTTGGTGCTCCCGTGAGCGGATCTCCCCCACTTGCTGTCTTTGGGAAGGCGATGACCTCTCGGATTGAATCAGAGCCCGAAAGAAGAGCGCAGACCCGATCTAAGCCAAGGGCAATACCGCCATGTGGCGGTGGCCCATAGTTGAATGCTTCAAGTAAGAATCCAAATTTACTTGCAGCTTCTTCATCACTGAGACCAATGACTGAGAAAACATCTTTTTGAATTTGGCGATCATGTATACGAATGGAGCCGCCACCTAGTTCTGTTCCATTCAAGACAATGTCATATGCATATGCCAAGGCACTTGCTGGCTCTTTTGAAAAAGTGGCGGCAAACTCTGGCTTGGGGCCAGTAAATGGATGATGCACAGCAGTCCAACCACCGTTATCTGTTGGCTCAAACATGGGCGCATCAACTACCCACAAAAATTCCCATTTACCCGCTGGAATAAGATCGCAACGCTTCCCACTTTCTAAACGAACTGCACCTAAAAGATTGAGTGATGCTGTTCGCTCACCTGCTGCGAAAAAAAT
>CAIUSQ010000040.1 GCA_903901905.1 uncultured Actinomycetes bacterium | reverse complement strand
TTGGTCAGCCTTCGTCGCCAGAGTGAACTGACTCGCAGCCGAATTAAACAAATCAATCATACCATTGGCACTAGGAACAGTAGCAACTTCAGGAGCGCCGGGCGCTCTACCATACTTTACCGGATCTATTCCCAAGACAGGAACTATTGCTCCTGAACCGGCGGCTCCTAGAGATGCCAAGGCCGCTTGCATAGAAGCATTTCCAGAAAGAACTGTTGCTGAGGTTGGAAATTCAGTGTGGGTCTCGTCCTTGCCCGACATCAGCGCAGTAACAGGATACTTTGGAATTCCATTTACGTGATCGAAACAAGGAGCGTGAGGACCGTAAAAGAAAGACCGGTCTCCACCATTCCATCCCTTAACCCCATTTGGAAGAGACGGCATGACATTTCCCTTACCCCACGTATATGTTCCACGATATCCATTACCAGGATTGTAACCATACTGAGAGGTATAGAGGTAGGAAGAGAATCCACCAAACTGTGAAGATTGCCCAGGAACATTTGCATTCTGGCAAGCCTTCAAGGCAACGTCGGCAACTGGCCATAATTCTTGGAACCAGGCATAGACTCCATTTGGGGATGGAATAATAAGAGATCTTCCGTAGGTAGACCCTGCGGCTTCTGCTAGACCATATCCACCTTCGTCTGCCAGGAAGTTTAACAAGTCAGTCCTTGAAACCCCTATTGCAGCTGCGGTTGCAGTGCACATCTTAAGAAAATTTCTACGTCGTTCGCTACGAAGATCTTTTAATTTCCAATTAGCCATTTTATATCTTCCTTATTGACAAGAATGAGCAGCACTCAACAACACAGCAACAGCGATGTTGCGCTTTTTTGTTAAATCCGTCTGATCACCTGGGTTTGCTTTTTGAACAATCAGATTACATAACAACATATGATCCTCTGTAGCCGGTTGTCCAATGAGACAACTTACGCTTTCCTCGACGCAACTTCCATCGCTAAGATCAAACATCGGTCTATTCTTTCCACTCAGGGTGCATGCAGGAGCCTTTAACGGATTACCAATATTCATAATGATCTGTGGAGCTGATTGAACGAAAATATCCATTAATCTCATTGCAGAAGCAGTTGAATGTTCATCCTTCTCAGAAAGACGAGAATCAAGCTTTGGAACTCCAAGAGCATCCTTACCAGAAAAGTACAAATACCCAGCAGTCGAAGGCTTAGAAACACAATATCCATCCTTAGCATCGGGAGAATTATTTCCTACGTCCAAACAACCACGATTAATTTCGTTTGCTTTATCGTCTTGATTACAGAAACAAACCTCACCAGCAGGACACAACGGATCATTACCTTGTCCAGAACCGTTCGCTACAGTGTCTGCCATTTCACAAGCGTTGTTGCTTCCACCAAAGATGCTTCCCAAAGATTGTGTAGATCCAAACAACGTTACAGTGGAGTTCTTCAAATCAGACACACCACCAGGAGGAACAGATACACCTCTATTCCGCAAGAAATTACCAAGTTGAGAATATGTCAGCTTATGGCAACTATGAAGCCTTGAAGCAACTTCATCGGCCATAGGAACATCATATACCTCAGCCTCCATTCCGCTCCCGGTCGATGTTACCGCAGAGGAAACAGAAGATGATGTTGAAACGCTCGATGCTCCTCCCATGCCAGAAGAAACGGCTGAAACAGTTGCAACAGTCATGGGATCTTCAGGTTCTGGACACTCATTCTCTCCAATGTCCGGAGCTACTGTTCCGCATGCTACAGACATCATATAAGAAGCCGCTAGCACAATTACAGGCAACCCTAATCCAATCCTACCGTTCTTTTTATTCATTTGTTTAGAACCTCGTGAAATCATCAGAAACGAGTATCTCTCTGAAAACCTTCTTCAAATTATAGTTATTAGACTTGAATAAAGAAACGAGCTTTGACATCGTTAATAGTTGCTGATTTTGATCTTTACGATCAGGAAGGTTGACCCAACTACGGCCACCTATCTCGGTTATGTCAGCTCGACCCATCATATAGTTCCATGTTCTCTTTACCGCACATTCGATAACCTCATCATCCTTAGCCATCTGTTGACCCAACTCTGAGAGGTTTGAAGCAGGAGCAGGAGTCTCTACACCATCAACCTTCATGACC
>CAIUSQ010000039.1 GCA_903901905.1 uncultured Actinomycetes bacterium | reverse complement strand
CACTCCTGCGAATTCTTTCCACTTTGCGCATTACTTTCTCAGCCTTCAAGTCACGCAGCTGCACGGACCTATTACGAAGACCATATTGGCTACCTGTGAGGGGAACACCTGGATCTGGAGCGAAGGGTTGAACTTCCGCAGGCTCCGTCGGATCCACAGTCGGGGCATCTCGCTCCGCATCTCGCTCCGTCGGATCCACAGTTGGCGCATCTCCACCCCCAACCATTTCACCCAGATCAGCACCCCCAATGGTAACTCCAGTATCTGGATCGGTACCACTATTCTGCCGGTCTACTTCGAACGACTCCAAAACATCTGGAATCTCTTGCTCCACAACACCAGTATCAGGTAAATCCATTACGGCTGGAAACTCCGCGTCTTCGACTACTGACTCGACACCATTGGTAACAGTTGAAGAGACGACGATGGGAGGGATAAGAGACATATCGTCCTCCATTGCCTCTGACTCAGCTCCATCAAAAAAATCAATTGAACTTTCAGACGACGATGAAAAATCATTCAATAGCTTTACCACTTCTGGTGGTGCAGGCAACGAAACAAACTTTGACCTGACAACCATTTTGAAAGATACCAACGATAAAAACACTCCATCTCCGTCTCTGTTACGATTGAATAAAGCAATGGCTCCATGAGTACGCGGCACATCCACGCTATGCTTCTTCATTCCTAAATTGGGAATGGTCGCCTGGCAGTATTGCCCGAAGCAAAATCTTGCATCTTTGTCCACGTCTACCTTCCTACCTTGGAACGCCTCGATGGCTGGAATCCCATTCAAGCCACGCTTGGACGCGAATAAGTTGATTCGCTGAGTGACGAAGGTGACCAAGTGCTTGACATGACATGCTGCCAGTCGAAACCATAATTCAGAGAGAATACCTCGACACCATGACTTGATTGTCTTTATCATAACCTCTGCCTTAGGAATATGCACTCCAGGTTTGCTCTCTACCCTTGGTCCTACTCCTTGAATTTTCTCTTCTATTGCGAGCATGGCTTTCTTAGAGCCCATGCTCTTCTCACCATCGGCCAAGAAAATAACACTCACAGCAAAATTCTCCCTTCTACAGGCCATGATTTGATCGGTAAAACTAGCACAAATTGCCACTATAGACTTGGAACCAAGATAATTGGTGATGACCAGACCGATGGGATCGGCAACAGTAACAAGGTATGCATCATTTCTCACAAAGAAAATATCAGAATGAAACGTAAGCTCCATGCCACGAAGAGGCTGATACACAATGAGTTTGGCAGGCTGATTATCAGGCTCCGTAGACTTTCCGGCGATATCAGCAATGCGTTTACCCCACAGATCATCAGCTATATCGAAATGCCTTGGCTCCAGACCTATGCCCCCCTTTGAATTCTGATTCAAGAGTTTAATAACATCCGTCTTGGCCGGCACCCCCAGCCTACGCACAAGATTTCTCGCCTCTTCTGCCATCTTGATTTCACGCACTGAATACTTCTCCATCTGTTCGGTGACAGTAGAGTATATAGCATTACCATAGAATTTTGAGTATAGTCCCGTTGACCTACGCTCAAATACGTGAATTTCACGATCACCAGGCTTCTGTATCGTGAAATCGTCACTCTTCCATCGATACCTCAGCTTATAGCCATTGTCTTGCAGGCTAGACCACGAAAGGACATTAACGAACACATCAGGCGAGTAATATACTTGACCAAACGGTGGAAAGTCACCAATCTGATCAGCCACTCTGACCCCTCCTACACCTCGGAACGTGATTGGCTTGTCACACACTCTGAGATTTGACAACAGAGAAGCATTCCCGAATAAAGGCGCCGTTGCCTCGTTATCGGAAAGCACTTCATGGCTCGAATATTCCCCAGACTTGGAAAGGAAAACTTTTGCATTCAGGATAGGAAAAGTTGACTCGAAATCACCAATCTCGTACTCATAGACTTCACTCATGCCGATAGTAACAGCTACGTCTTCATGCTTCTCCTTTTTCTTCTTCTTTTCCTTCTTCGACTGCTTGAAGGCTAGGAATGAGGGACACTCGCTTAAATGATGGTCATGTGACCCACAACCGAAACACGCTCTTCTATCGCCTTTGTTTTCAACTTCCGGCTTGTCTTCTTGTTTTCCTTTTGCCTTCTTTGTCACCTCCGCGACGAATGCAGACGCTGACGCTCCTCCACCTGGTTTAGGCCTCAGTGTCTTATAACCGGCGGCAAACTGTGCAACTTTCTCGACCGTCGAGAGAGCTGGCGGTAGCGTCGGATTTCTAAGGAATTCATTTTGGACATCCTTCTCCATTTCCCCGAATCTGGACAGGTCAAGAGCGCGCCTAAATCTAGTTGCTTGGGCCTTTGCCTCCGGGATTTCACAGCCCGCACCCGCCATCATCGTCAGCTGATTGTTGAATCTGTCCTTGAACTCAGAGGTTGTTTCAGACTCTTTCATCTTCAACGTCCAGTAGCAAACAAAAGCGTCGTCTTGAGCTTCTGTGGGCGGCCTCTCATGCGCTGCACCAGAGTGCAGCTTGATGAGTAGCTTCAACACTTCGAGTGGATCCTTTGTCGACTCGATGCCAGTCCACTCCGCTTGACTCTCTAACATTGATCTTGACTCGCTCGAGATACTGTTGAGAATGAAATTGAAAGGAATTGCGAAATTCTTGTGATAAGCAGATCGCAACCTCACTGCTGCTTCGGCCTCTGCCTTGGCAGCATTCCTAAGATCCGTGATCTCCATCTGGATCTCGATAAAAATTAATGACCCTTCATACCAGGGCGGGAATTCTTCTGGAGGAACAGGTCTCCCTTTGTTGTCGCCATCCAAATACCTGCCTTCGAAAGTATCTCCCTTGGCAGTCTCATATTCCTTCCTCTCATTTTCAAACAACTTCAACCGCTGAATTAATTCTGCAAGTCTTGCAGACCTAGGAGGAGGTGTAAATAATGGATGCGCTAAATTATCAACCATCGCAGCGAATTCACGGAGTATCTCAATATGACTCTGCGACATTGCAGCTGACAAAGACTTCTTCCACTCAGGAAAAGTATGCGCTTCACGACCGCTGCTGTTCACTTTAAGAATAACAACTCCCGTTGAATTCTTATCTGGCGTACTCTTAGTTTTGGGATTAGGTGCAGGCCCCCTGCCTCCTTTCCCACGGCCACCGCCGGCTTTGGAATCACCACGTCCAGACATTTTACTTATTCACACCTTTTTAAAATATAATGTTGGAATTAAAACGATCCCTGATATATCCTGACACTACTGGATAATGATTTATGACTTAAATACAATACCAAATTGTGAATGCCACCGCAACTCGACAACTCGTCAATTATATTTTAAAAAGTGGCATTCAGCAACAACAGCAGATGTACGGTGAAAACACGACGAAACTCCAACACACCCCAACTAATGCTGCTACGCCCGAACTCCTACGAATACCAGTTTAACAGCTTGCTCCTCATTAACTTGAACCTCTCCCCTTGAAGCGGCTTCGTTAAGAAATCTGCTACCATGTCATCAGAGGGCATGTACTCGACTTCGATCTCTCCAGTCATGATCCTGTCACTCAACCAGAATAGTCGAACGTCCACATGTCTCGATCTATCAGAACAAGGCTTACCTTTCTTAATCGACGTAATAGTCGCTTGATTGTCTTGAAATATCTCAGTCGCTGGAAGATCGTAACCTTGAGCAATAAGAAAATTCCTGGACCATATCACTTGACTACCACCGTCAGACAAGGCAACTAGTTCTGCCTCATGAGATGACTTGGTAACGATTCGCTGCTTTGAACACTTAGTAAACACCGGACCGAAACCCATAAGAATGACAATGCTCGACTGAGACTTGGCGCCTTCGTGCACTGCAAATGACGCATCTATGCTCGCACTCAGAGAAATGACGCCATCCTGCGCGAAGACATATCGAATTCCCAATCCCAAAGAACCATTCAGGTATCTGCCTAATCTCTTTAACTTCTTCCAATCACCCGTATTAGCGACTCCAACACGCTGAGTGAGAAACTGCACAGTGGGCAACAGATCGGGTCTTGTTCTCTTCGCCAGGTAAAGAATTTTAGCAACGATCGAATGAAACTTCATCATTTCATTCTTTTCCAGCACAGGAAGACTCTCATCAACTTGAAACAAATCAGGTAATGCAGGCGTCGAAACAACACCACTGACTTCCATGCACCTTACCACATCTTCTTCATACCCAGACATAGAGATGCGAACCTCTCCGCTTATTGCGAAGTCAAACATCATACCAAGATAGTCATGCTTGTCACCATGATGTACAGTTGCCCCCTGGAACTTACCTTCTACAGCTTTAACAAACCTTTCCAATTGTTCGTCACTCTTCGAAGTAATTAACAGATCATCAACGTAGAGCACCACAGTGATTTGATTTTCACCCACTCCCTTGTTCCACACACATTCATCATGAACGTTCTGAGCGAAACCAAGATCTGTAAGGAAAACACACAACGTGTCATACCACAACTTAGCACTTTCAATACACCCATACATAGCCTTCGTAAGCTGCACTACCATAGAACCATCCTCGCGAAGGTACTTTGAATACTCAGGTCGGTGTGCACACAGGATTCTAGCAAGCAGAGGCTCCAATGCCATATCGATTGGGTCACCATCATCAGGCATACTTGCATTAAGATATGCCCCAGTAACATCCAACGTAACAACTTTTCTTCTCTCCATAGCAGCAATACCAGCAACCATCAGAATCGAAGACAACATTGCAGTTGGTGAAGAAATCTGAGACTCATCATACAGAGACTTATCCTGTTGCTTCCCATTTGCGACCAACCTAGCTTTGAGCCTCTCAAAAATACCCGAAGAATTTCTTTTCTCTTTCAGGAACATGAAACTTCTAAGAATCTTCTCTCTTCGCTTCCTGCCTAGAGAACTCCACATTAAAGGCTTGAGCACTCCCTTGCGATCCAACTGGACAACTTCGCTAGTCATTGACTCCATTGCAGCATCAAAGTTAGACTTGAGAGCATTCTTTACAGAGATATTGTACGCGAACGCCATGAGTACT
>CAIUSQ010000038.1 GCA_903901905.1 uncultured Actinomycetes bacterium | reverse complement strand
TTCAGCAATTAATTTTGGTATCGCAATGCATAAGCTCTGCCACCATTCATTGGTATCAGCTTCAGCCCAGCCAGTGTTTTCGTTGTATAAAGCCAAGCTTTCAGAGACGGTTGCGCGAATTCCCCTTTCGACATCCAACAAGACAGCCTTAAGTCCTGAAGAGCCGATATCGACTCCAAGAATTAAGGTTGAATTGGATTTAGGCACTGCGTGCTGCGTCAATAAATCGCTTTGCTCGTTCTGGATCAACTTCATTCCACGTGTGGCCATCGAGCTTTAAATCACTTCCGACGATGCAGCCATCTGCATACTTGAAGAACTCTTTTATTGTGGTTGAACGTGCACCGGTATTTAATAAAACTGGAATCTCTTTTTCAACCGCTTCGCGAACATCTGCCACAGTCTTAACGTCAGGTTGACTTCCGGCCATCGGGCCAGAAACCAAAATTACATCTGGCAAACTTGAAACAACAGTTGATTTAGCAATCTGTGCCGGAGTTCGTTGCCCAACATTTGATGCAAATTCTGGAGTTATATTTGCAAAAATTGCTAGATCATCGCGACCAAAATTCCTGCGATTGCGTAATAACGTTGCTGCATCAGGCGTCCACAAGCCCATATCTGATTCCCAAGTTCCGGTAATTACTTCACGCATAAAATATGCACTACTACCAACAGCGATAGCCATCGCACAGTGTTCATCCCAGAGGAAATCAACACCAAATGGAATATCTGTTGGTTTGCACTCTGTTACAACTCGCGTCATAACGGCCGAAGCTTCTAACCCAGCGTTTAATTGGTAGGGACGATCGCCTTCATTGCAGAAAAGAATGGCATCAAAACCTGCTTTTAATAATTTTTCAGTATCTCGTTTGACATGATCAATAAGTCCTTGCACTCCCTTGGCCGCATCGTAGAGAGGCGTTCCTGGCAATGGTGGAACATGTGCCATTGCGATCAAAGGTTTTTTTACATCAGGAAAGATTTTCGAGAAGCGGGACATTAGTTACCTTCCTGGTTATTTTTTTCATTTCGAATTGGCTCTACGTGAATTATTTCGATTCCTGAATCTCTCATATGGGTAATCACTTTATTGTCTGGTGATGCGTTTGTGATTAGGATATCTACGACGTCAATAGGAGCTACGTTTGCGAAGGCAACTTTTCCTATTTTTGTTGCATCTGCAAGAACCACAACCCGGCTCGCTGCCTTTATCGCTTCTTGTTTAACCCTAGTGTCATCGAGGTTATATTCAGTTAATCCTTTACTAGAACTTATTCCGGCAACACCTAAGAACACAGTGTCACAATTTAGATCTGAAAAAGAACTCTCAGCGCGAGCGCCTACTAAACTCATCTCGCCTTTACGGAGAATTCCGCCAGTAATTATCGTTCTAATATTTGGTTTCGCAGAAAGCTCCCCAGCTATCAAAATAGAACTGGTGATTAAAGTCAGCTGTAACTTTGCATCGATTGAACGAGCCATTTCAAGCGTGGTGGTTCCAACATCGATAATTGCAGTCTCGCTATCGGATAAAAGCGCGGCGGCGGCTCGTCCAATTCGCATCTTTGCTTCATGTTCGAAACTAGTCCTTGTAGTTATTGGAGGTTCATAGGATCGGCTCTGAGATGGAATTGCGCCACCCCTAACCCGGCGGACATACCCATCGAACTCCAACATTTCAAGATCTCGCCGAATCGTCATCTCAGAGAGGCCGAATTCTTTTGCTAAGTCTGATATTGTTGTTTCACCAGCTGAGTTCAAACGGTCAAGAATTGCCTGCCTGCGAATGGTTGATGATTTCATGCGGTAAGATAGCACTTTATTCACAAAATACTACTGTTTTTTGATAATTTTTAACACACGCTCATATTATGAGAATTTGCTACCTAAATTTGGCTGGCGTCTCTGGGCTATGAGCGACTTTGCACTTTCAGATTTGTCCTGGCTCCTGGCCTGTATTGCCCCCGTATTTCTAAACCACTTTCAATCACCGATTAGCATGAAATCGCAATTATAAAAATCGATTTGCACGATAAGTAAATATTGCTTCTGAAAAAGATGTGTGTCAGTGCATTTACAACCGGGGGTCCAGCCCGTACCATCGCAACTAACTCAAAACAAAGGTGGAACCGATGCTTTTAACAATGGATGCTCCCGTATTAGTCACAGCAAATGAAAAGATGCATATGACTAAGGTAAAAGTTGATGCTCCACATGCGGGTGAGGTCCGAGTAAAGATGTATGCATCTGGGGTTTGCCACTCTTGTCTTCATGCCTATGACGGCTCACATGCAACTCCAATGCCAATAATCCTCGGTGACGAGGGGTCCGGTGTTGTTGAGTCAGTGGGCGAAGGCGTAACCACTCTTGTCCCTGGCGATCACGTAATTATTTCTTGGCTAATGAATTGCGGTACCTGTCAAGCATGTCGAAATGGCAAGCCTGCTCATTGTTGGGCACCTTCACCTTTTGGTGCTTTGCTAGACAATACCCAGCGTTTTCATAATGCAAAAACAAATGAAAATATCTTGCACTATGGACCTGCTACTTACGCACCTTACACAGTGGTTCCAGAAAGTTCTGCAATCAAGATTCGTAAAGATATGCCGCTTGATAAGGCAGCGCTAATTGGGTGTTCTGTGACAACTGGGTTTGGGGCTGTGACAAATGCCGCTGGTGCTCGCCCAGGAGAATCTGTTGCTGTTGTTGGTTGCGGTGGTGTTGGACTTAATTCAATTCAAGGTGCTCGTGTTTCTGGAGCGTTTCCGATTATCGCTATTGACACATCAGAAGCTGCACTTAAGATGGCTGTGAAATTGGGAGCCACTCACACAATTAATGCAGCTACTGAAGATGTTGTGGCAGCCACCTTGAAGATCTGCCCTCGGGGCGTTAATTATTCAATTGCCGCTGTTGGGAACACTAAGGCAATGATTAACTGCTTAGAAATGTTAAGTGCCGGCGGAACAATGGTTGTTTTGGGCGCACCTCCAAGTGGTATGACTATTGAATTCGATCCAACTGCAAGAATTCTGAGTGGTGAACGCAGAATGATTGGAAGCAAGTACGGATCTTCTAATCCACACGTTGAATTTCCAATGCTTATTGAGCTCTATCTCAATGGGAAGCTGGATTTAGATTCTCTTCTTACCGGAAGTTATCGACTCGATGAAGCAGATAAAGCCTTTGAAGTTCTGGCAAAAGGTGGCCATGGTCGAGGTTTGATTACCTTCGAACAATAATTTTCTTTTTCTAAATTAGCGCAAGCGGATTAAGCAACCCAGACTGCTCGCACTGGCGAAGCAGAGGTACCTTCAATTGCTAGAGGTATCGCTATGAGCTGTCCGGCACCTTCTGTAATTTGATCTGTGCCATGGACCGGTGCCAACATAAGTGCATTACTTTTAAAAAAAGTTAAGAGATGTCCAGTGGGTTCCGAAGCGCTGTCCCAGAAAGGCATATCAGAACCTAAAAGGCTCACCTTTGATTCCACAATAAATTCCATAACATCTGCAGAGAAGTATGGGCCGTCAGTCATAAAATCAGATTCAAACCAATGCTTAAACCAGCCAGTCGAAATGATTAAACCTTTTCCAACAAGGGATGGACTGCCAATTCTTTTTAAGGCATCAACGATTATTTCTTTCGTAATTTTGCTATTTGCCGCTGATGGTATTTGCAGGCAGAAACTTGGCAGAAGAACCGTCCGCTCTAGTGGTACCTGCGCGGTTGTTAATTGATCAGGGAAAACATGGCCAGCAGTTTCGATATAAGTTCCTGACTGCATTGGCATGTTGATTGACTCTGCATAATAAGGAAAGTCTTCCCACTTTGGCTTGCTCAATGACTGTATTTGAAAAGGAAAGTACGGTGCGTCATAGTGCCAAATTCCTGGCCTGACCGGACCGCTGATATCAAAATATTTCATTTAGATTATTTCTCTTTTCTGTTAGGAAGGCCAGTATTCATAGTTGATGTGATGCTTAATCCCCCATCGGAGGTAAGAACTATTCCTGTGGTAACGAGATTTTCTGGAGAACACAAATATAAGATATCTCTCGCAACATCTTTGGTAGTAAGAGTTAGATTCACTGGTATCGATTCCAAAGCGCGCGCTTTCAGCGTAGGGTCCTTATCAAATAGGGCTTTTGATAGGCCCGCGTCAACTATCCCCGGAGCAACTTCATTTATCAAAATTCCACAGTGGGCGTATTCAAGGGCAAGATTTTGCATGAGGGCTCTGGTACCGGCTTTCATTACTGAATAGCTTCCAATGTGTGGGTGCGGATTGCTTGCTGCCCAGGAACCAATAAATACGATTTTTCCTCGAGCTTGTACTAATAGCATTTTCTTAATGACGGCACGGGCTACATAAAAAGACGAGGTTAATCCAACCGAAATGACTGCATCCCAATCTGCGTCGCTAGTTTCAACCAGAGTCGAGTTTCTTACGATTGTTGCACCTATTACAGCGATGGTAGGTGTTCCCCACTTCTCAGTGACTTTACCTATCCACTCATCTACTTCTTTTGAATTAGCAACATCCACAATCGATGAAATAAAATTGGTATTTTCACTTAGCGAGTCTTCATTAGGAAATGGCGAGAGATCAGCAGATGCTACTTTCGCACCAGCCGCAAGGAGTGAGCGCACAACTTCTGCACCTATGTCACCACTGCCACCCGTTACTACAGCAATTTGGTTAGCCCAATTTAAATTCTTATCCATAAAAATTGATTCTCATATATAGCCAACTTTCCTTGCCAGAACTAACACTCGGAGGTAAATTCATCATACTTGTGAACTAAGTGCAAGAGTATATTTACGAAAACTAATTAAGGATGTGGGCGCTATGACTGCACTTCGGTTCCTAAGTTGACTTTATTAGCTGGTGCTGTCTCGATAGATATCACTCCCCCCATAGGAATACATTTACATAATTGGGCTTATAGCCCGCATCCAATTGCCACAGGCATTCATCAACCACTTAAAGCTCAAATTTTGGCGGTAGAAAATGAAGAAACTGGATTTATTCAACTACTGGTTTCAGTAGATTTTGGCTGGTGGATGAGCGCTGCAGATGAGTGGACATTTCGAAGCGCGATACTTCAAAGAACCGAACTCCCCGAGGCGCAGTTGATTCTTGCGCTCACTCACACCCATTCGGGGCCATCTATTTCTCGTGATGACCGCGATCGGCCTGGAGGCCATTTGATTGAGCCCTATTTAGACTCAGTTCAAAAGAAGATTGGCCTCGCTGCTAAAGAAATTATGACCAAGCTCGTTCCCTGTTATGTCGACTGGGGCTATGGATTGTGCACATTGGCAATGAATCGAGACCTGTATCGAAGTACTGAGAAACGCTACGTACTAGCGGCAAACGATAATGTCGCAGCAGATCCCACATTATTAATCGGTCGCATTACATCACAAGATGATGAGCCAATCGCAGTTATTGCAAACTACGCGGCCCACCCAACAAGTCTCGGAGGAATGAATTCAAAAATATCTCCAGACTTTATTGGATCAGCACGTGAGATTGTTGAAAAGGAACACGGCGGTGTATTCATTTATCTGCAAGGAGCATCAGGTGATTTAAGTCCATGCCAGCAGTATGCGGAAGATACCCATGTTGCTGAACAAAATGGGTCAATACTTGGCCATGCAGTTTTAAGTACTTTGTTCGGAATGCTCGATCCCGGAAAAACTCTTACTTATGATGTGACTGTTGAATCTGGCGCACCTCTAGGAACCTTTATTAGTCAATTGAAGCCACAAATATCACTTCAAGTAAGTGAGATTAGAAAATTAAGTTTGCGAACACAGAAGAACGAACCACCACCAACTACGAATCCAGTCATTATGGCTGATCGAATCCTCAGGGCCTCTCGCATTATCGGCAACGTTGGTAGTGAAACCACGGAATTCCCAGTTACTTTTTGGAAGATGGGTGAGGCCATTTTTGTGGCATATCCAGGTGAGGCTTATTCGCTACTGCAAGAGAGTTTGCGGGAAGCTTTCCCAAAGAGAGCCATTCTTTTCATAAATCTGGCTAATGGAGCGCATTGCGGCTACGTCGCTCCACAAATTGCATATGACACTTCCCGCTACCCAGCATGGCAATCTCCTCTTCACGCAGGAAGCCTGGAGCAGTTGATTGAGTTCTGCAAAGGCTACATTTCCCAGGATTAAGCGTGTAGCAGGGTGATTCAAGCGTGTGGAGCGCCCATATTTGGCACTCACCCTGTTGGATGCCCCAAAATAGATGT
>CAIUSQ010000037.1 GCA_903901905.1 uncultured Actinomycetes bacterium | reverse complement strand
TTTTTGTAGTCAACTCTGGTGCAATAAAGCCCAAGTAGTTTGTAACTTCATCCCAAGCAGTTGATCCCTGAACAGTTAACTTACGGAAATCTTCATTAAAGATATCGCGAATTACGCGCACTGCAAGATCTGGCTCTTGATAAAGGGCGGCAGGTGGATGAAAGTTTGGGTTCTGACTTTTAGCGTTGATCTCTTCCCATTGAGCTTTCAAACGAGCAACATCACTAGTTAAATCCTCTTCGCTAACACCTTCGGCGGCAGTTCGAACAATGACACCAGCTTCTTCAGGAATTAAATTCTTCAGAATCGACTTTAAGCGTGAGCGCTCTTCTTCAGGTAAACGCTTTGATATTCCAGACATTCCTCCGCCTGGAACATAAACAACATAGCGACCAGGAAGTGAGATCTGGCTTGTAAGTCGCGCACCCTTTTGTCCGATTGGATCTTTCGTAACTTGAACCAAAACTGGCTGACCAGTTTTTAAAACAGTTTCAATTTTGCGAGGTGCCGACTCAGAGATTCCTGCAGCATCCCAGTTTACTTCACCTGCATAGAGAACAGCATTTCGACCCTTACCTATATCAACGAATGCTGCCTCCATAGATGGAAGAACATTTTGAACGCGACCTAAGTAGACGTTTCCAACATATGAAACGTTGCTGTTTCGGTTTACATAGTGCTCCACCATGACGCCATCTTCAATAACGGCGATCTGAGTACGATCTGCGATCTGGCGAACTAACATTTCGCGATCAACATTTTCACGGCGCGCTAGAAAATCTCCATCAGTAATAATTGTTGGGCGCTTGCGATATGGCTCGCGATACTCACTGCGACCTCCGCGATCATTACGATCTCCACGGTCATTGCGATCACGACGATTACGGTTGCGGTCATTGCGATCAGGTCTAACTGGTCGCTCAACTCGCTCGCGTTTTTCACGAACTTTAACGACGGTGATAACACCATCTTCTTCAACTGTTTCGCCAGCAACTACATCGTCTCCCGTTGCACGGCGGCGACGGCGACGGCGATGTGTTCCACCTTCAGAGCTTTCATCCCCAGTTAAATCCTCTGACACTGCATCATCTGAACTCTCAGTGCTCACGCCATCTGTTGAACCTGGCTTGCGGCGACCACGACCACCACGGCGGCGACGCTTGTTTCGATTACCGCGATCTTCGCCATCATCATTTGCTGCAGCAGATTTATTTGCGACGCTCTCTTTTTTAGTTGGTTCAGTGTTCTTATCACCATCATCAGTTTTTTTACGAGCTTTACTCGCGGCAGCAGGTTTATCTGGTGCGGCCTGAAACACTGGAACCGGTACTGATTTCTTGCGAGGAGTTTTCTTAAGATCTCCAGCGTCAGTCTCTGATGTAGCTGAAACTTCTTTTGCATTTACTTTTTTAACCGCACGCTTGCGCGGTGTTTTAGGCTCAATAGCCATTTCACCAAATCCTCTATGCGCTAAATAGCGCTACTTGTATTCTTAAAAAATCCTTGTGGGTTTTCCGTACTGTTCGCGCTAGGCGTGTCTCGCGAGTGATCGCGCGCCGCGCTGAACTAGTGAAGTAAGTATGACAGAACTAGCAGTATTTACCAATTTACCCGCGCAAACGAGCGTGGACATTCTGCAGTAATCCAAAGCCAATCAAGGTGGCAAACATTGATGACCCACCATATGAAATAAAGGGCAACGGCACCCCTGTCATAGGCATCATGCCTAAGGTCATACCAATGTTTTCAAACATCTGAAATGCAAACCACGCAATAACACCTGTGCACACCAATCGGCCAAAGGGGTCGGTGGTTCTTCGCGCAATTGAAAATGCGCGCATTAATAATATCAAATACAAAATCAGAATTGTTCCACTACCTATAAAACCTAACTGCTCTCCAGCCACTGTAAAAATAAAGTCAGTCTGTTGTTCTGGCACAAATCGACCACTAGTCTGTGGGCCATTAAACAATCCTGTTCCAAGTAGACCACCGGAACCAACCGTAATTCTGGCTTGACGAAGTTGGTAGCCCGAACCTTGAGTATCTGCATTTGGATCTACAAATGTCTGCAATCTCTTAACCTGGTACTCGCTCACAACCCCAGCTTGTACTGCGATAAATCCACCACTAACTGCAAGAAGCAAAAGCCCGACTACCCATTTGCTGGATATACCTGAAACGGCGATCATGGTTACAACTGATGCTGAGATGATAAGAATTGTTCCCATGTCAGGCTGAAGCACAATAAGTAAAACGGGAAGAGCTGCAACAGCAAGTGATTGCAGAACGTTTTTATTCGAAGGTTTATCACTGTCATGAGATCGCTCTGACAAAATCATCGCCATTCCAATAATAATTCCAACTTTTGCTAACTCGGCTGGTTGAATTTGGAAACCACCAGGTAAGGCAATCCACGCCTTTGCACCATTTTTCTCGGTGCCTAATCCTGGAATTAAAACGATGAGAAGTCCTAAAACGGCAGCACCCCACAAAATTGGTGTATACGCTCGCAACAGCCGATAATCAATTACCGTCACACCATAGGCCAGAACTGCGCCGATTAATATGTTGATGATGTGACGCTTTAGGTAATACTGCGGATCTAATCCACCGCGTGCATACCAATCTCGCGTTGCAGCCCACACCAATAACGTTCCTAGAAAAAGAAGTAGTCCGACAACAATTGTCAGTACGGGATCAAAGCCATGAAAAAGTGAGCGACGATCTTTGCGATAAAGATTTTGACGAGCAGATATCTGACTCATTACTGCGCCCCCTTCTTTTTAATCACAAGAGAAATCTTAGGCAATTGCTCTGGAGGTTTGCCTCCTGGGAATATCGCCGCACCTGGGTCAACACGACCGCCGGTAACTCCAAATAAAGTTGAGTAAATTGCCCGCACTCCAACTCCAGAAGTTGATGCTCCAAAGCCCCCTTGGCCAATCATCATCGTAACTGCGTAACGAGGGTTATTGCTTGGCGCAAAAGAGGCAAACCAGGAAGTGTCATCTTTAGCACTTCCATCTGGATTACGACCAAATACTTGACCAGTACCTGTTTTCCCGCTGATCTCTATGGGGAAACCTGAAAATACTCCCGCTGCAGTACCTCGAACCACTACCTGTCTAAGTCCTGATTGTAGAAACTTAATTGTTGATGGCTTAACATCCAACGTTCCTAATTTTTGTGGGGTGAATTTCTCTACAACCGTGCCGTCAGTTTTTACAACAGCTTTAGCGACAAGTGCCTGCCAAATAGTTCCACCATTTGCAATTGCAGCATAGGACTGTGTTAGTTTTAAAGGAGTTAACACAGTATCTCCTTGTCCGATACTAAAGTTAACAGCATCGCCTGCGCGAACTTTGTCACCATCTACACAGTTTTCGGCAGCCAACTGAATCAAAAAAGCACTCTGCTGATCCTTCTTGGCCCTTTCTTTGTAGTTGCAATAAAAGTCCTTGTTTTGTCCATACCAACTCTTTTTATACTCACGATCTGCAATGCGAGAAGCAGACTCTGAAGGAAGATCTATTCCCACGCGGTCTGTTAACTTAAATGCTTCCGCCGCTTTAAAAAAGTAGTCGTTAAGGTTTGATTTAGGCTTTAATCCGCCATCACGAAGCCACTCATCAAATGCAATCTGATACCAGATCGTGTCGCAAGAGACAGCAATTGCTGTATTTATATTCATTCTGCCCTGATTTTTACTATCAAAGTTTCTAAATGTTCTAGTTCCAACCTCCACCTGTGAAGGACAGTCATAAGTAGCATTGAGGTCATACCCAGCTTTATCGGCAGCAACCACAGAAATGACCTTGAAAGTTGATGCTGGAGCAAACAAACCTTGTATTGCGCGATTTAAGGCAGGCACAGATTTCGTTTCACTAAACAAATCTTTGGCTTGTTGCACAGTTAAACCTTTTTCCCATGCATTTGGATCATAAGTTGGATATGAAGCCATTGCCAAAATTCGACCTGTCCTAACATCCATCACAACAGCTGCGCCAGAATCAGATCTATATCCATTTGCGCGACCGCGAAGAACTGCATCTTTAAGAGCTTTTTCAGTTGCAGCTTGCAAGCGAGCGTCAAGGCTTGTAACCAGATGATCTCCATCTATGGATGCCGTATTTTGACTCTCTTTGGTAATCGATTCTTTACGATCTACTATGACAGTTCTAATCCCTGGAACTCCACGCAAATATGAATCATATTGAATCTCTAAACCGCTTTTTCCAATACTTTCACTTCTAAAGTATTGCTTGTCATTAGTTGACAGTAGATCGCTCTCAGTTAATGGACCTACGTAACCAAGTAGATGCGCCGCGTTGACATCAAAGACACTTGGATAGGAACGAATTGCAACTGGCTTTGCACTTACTCCTGGAAAAAGATCTGCTCGCTCAACTATTTGAATTGCAGTATCTGGATCAGCTGTTTTTGTAATAGGAATTGGTTGGTATCTAGATCCTTGCCAACATCCAGCCTTTTGGCCTGCGGGTAGTTCTCCGCATAGGCGGGTGTTTTGATAAATGTCTGCGTATTCCAGTTGCAAAAGGCCAGCAAGCCGCCGCATCAACGCAACACCTTTATCATTTAACTGATCGACAACGATTCGGTCGATCGTGATTGCAAGGCCAACTTTATTTGAGGCCAGTGGAACACCGGATCCATCAACAATAATTCCTCTAATTGCTGGAGTAATAACATCCCGGCTTTGAATACTTAACGCTGCATCTTGATACTTATCACCTGATGCAACCTGCAAAAAGAATAGTCGGCCCAATAATGCCATCACTAGAGAGACGATCAGAATCTGGACTACCAGCAAAGACAGGCGAGATTTATTGTTCATGCAAGTGAACCTGCTTGAAAAATTGTTTTATACAGCCTGCCAAATATTGGAAGCACAATGGGAGTCAGAAATAGAGTCCAGATACTTGTTCCAAAAAGTGTAGAGAAAATCTGGCCGAATGAGCCAATTGAAACTCCCAAAAGTGGTGCAGAGATTAAAAACAACAGCTCGATAAGTAAATTACCCAAGACAATTGAAAAGACAACACCCAGTGCGCCACCAAAGAAATTATCATCTCCATAGCCAAGATATGAAATGCCATATCCGGCAAGCAACATTATGAGAGTCCATTGTCCAAATGGTCCTGAGGTATTTTGTGAGAGATCCATCAAGAGCCCACCTGAAAATCCGATCACCGCTGCAATATCGCGCTCACTCATGATCGCCCAACTGAGCACAAAGATAATCAAAATTGAAAACCCTCCACCAGGAAGGCGGAACTGCGAAATTATTGATTCTTGAACTACATAAATAGCCAGGAAAATTAGTGAGGAGATGCCGATCTGACGTGTTGACATGGTTGCTAGTTACTAGGTGTAGGTGTGGGAGTGACAAAAACTGTAACCGTAGGTGTTGGAATTGGCCGCGGCTTTTGTGGAACTAACGCATCACCAGGGTTGGTTGAAGGTCCCCCAACCACTACTGCTAATACGCTTAACTTTGAAAAGTCGGTGTAGTAGCGAACCGTTGCAGATTGAGCAATTGTTCCTGCAGAGTTATCAACCGTTGTTATATATCCAACCGGTACTCCAGGTACAAATGGTCGATTTGCGATGCTGCCTCGAGACATCAGAATATCGCCTACATTAATATCAGTTGAATTATCTAACAGCTGCAATACCGCTGAAGGCTCGCCTCTACCTGTTAAGAAACCAATTTGTTGCGAGTTAACAATTCGAACACCGATGCGAAATGCAGGATCGCTAGCAAGTTGAATCAACGCTGAGTTGGGATAGACCTCTTTGACTATTCCTGCTATCCCATATTCAGATAAGACTGTCATGTTCTGTGCAATACCAGAATTTGAGCCGCTTCCGATGGTTACGGTCTGTGCAAAAGATTGATAAGAGCCTTGACTAATGACTTTTGCATTAACAATTTTGTATCCAGCGGTTCCAGCTAAATCTAGAATACTTTTTAACTGATCAATTTGGACATCTGCATCCTGGCGCTCAAGGAGCTCCAACTTTAGAGCCGCATTTTCCTTTTCTAACTTCTCAATTTGTGAGGCTGAGCGACCAAGTAATGAGATGTCAGAGAAAAAACCTTTTACAGGGCTCAGAGCACTGTTGGCAGTGCGCTGAAAGGGAGAGACAACACTATGCATCCCTTGCTTTAAATTATCTAAAAGTTTTACTCCTCGAAGATCTAAAGTAACTAAAAACAAAGAAGTGACGATCAAAATCACCAACAATAAACGTGTGCGACTTTGACCGCCCTTGCTCATTACAACGTAACCTTATCGACGAGGCTCGGAGATTAGAACCTTCTCGAGTGCTTCAAACTCTTCGATGCATTTTCCAGAACCTTCAACCACAGCATCTAATGGACGCTCTGCAATGTGAATTGGCATTCCAGTCTCTTTACGAAGGCGCTCATCTAGACCCTTAAGTAATGCACCACCACCAGTTAGGACTAGCCCGCGATCCATAAGATCTGCTGCAAGCTCAGGTGGAGTTTGATCAAGTGTGCTCTTAACAGCATTGATAATTGCATTCACAGGCTCTTCTAAGGCCTTACGAATATCTGCTGCTGAAACGATAATTGTTTTTGGAAGTCCAGAGGCTATATCGCGACCACGGATTTCGGCATCATTTTCACCTGGAAGTGGATAAGCAGATCCAATAGCCATCTTGATCTCTTCTGCAGTTCGCTCTCCCAATAGCAATGAGTACTCTCTCTTGACCCAGTTGATAATTGATTGATCAAGTTCATCGCCACCCACACGGATTGAAAGTGATGTAACGATTCCGCCGAGTGAAATAACAGCAACTTCTGTAGTTCCGCCACCGATATCAACAACCATGTTTCCT
>CAIUSQ010000036.1 GCA_903901905.1 uncultured Actinomycetes bacterium | reverse complement strand
TCATCCACGCACATACCTTTTACATTTGCATCTAGTACAATAGCTTTAAGTACATGCAACGAACCACCGTCTTTAATTTTGAGCACTGATAAGCTTCTATCACCTCAGTCAAAATCAAAAGCTAATTATCGTGCAAAATTATCAGATGCAGATAAGGATAGAATTCGTCAACGGGAAACTAAACGACGTGCTGAAGCAAGGGCTGCCCTAAAAGTAACAAAACATTCAATTGGTTCTGACTCAGTTACAAAACTATCAAAGAATGCAAAGGCGCAAGCAGTCTCAAGGAAAACCCTCTCCGAAACTGAAAAGTCACTAATACGTCAACAAGATACATCTCATCGAGTCATAGCCAGACTAGCTTTACCGGAAACGGAGCACGACCGTCTACGTCAGATAAATACGGTGCAGCGAGCTCGTGCTAGAGCTCAGGAGCGTCAAATAAATCTGCAGCTGGCAGTCGAAACATCGGAATACCATGCCTCTGGGGAGCTCATGCCAACTAATGAATTTCTGAACATGTTTGATAAGGACCCCTTTGCGGCTCAGGCACGATTTGCTATTGGTTCTGGATTCAACGCTCATGGTGATGCTTTTATGCAAACGATCATTGATTCTGATACCGGTCAAGCTGTTTTGTCTGAAGCTGATAGGTTGAGACTGACCAATGTAGGCCCATTATCTGACAAGGTGCTTTTGAATGCAATGGAAGGTTTCATGCACGCGACGGATTCATCACAACTTTACAGTGCATGTTCTTCTTGTGGTATTACAGGGATGTCAAACAATCCTGCAGATGGTATCTTTACCCCAATTCCACTCTTCGACTTGGAAAAAGGCTGGAATACTGATTTATTCGGTAACAAAAAGACACCATTGAGAACACTACTGGATTTGTTCCGAATAGAAGATTGTAATCTACATCAGTACACTCTTGGCCGGTTTTGCAGTATTCTCAATTGTGCTATAATCAATGGAGTTTATCTATATCTGTATTCGGATTATCTTGTGCGTCAGACTGAACCAGAATCTATAGCCATGATCCTTTGTCATCACTGCATGTTGGAGGTTTCATCTGGAATTACACCGCTGTATAATCTTAAATACAGGGACTTTGGTAATCTCGCAGAATTTAATCGCATCGTTATGAAAGGTTCACAAAGATCATTGTCTGTAGCTGAGAGAGTTCTGACTTCTCGTGCCGTAGTTTTTGACACGCTGGTCAAGTCATCTATTAGGAAGGCCAATTTTCACACTGGCCATTGCATCACATTTCTGCATGAAGGTGCAACGGAAATCTCGAACATACTTGCTTGTGAGACTGAAACATTGCCACGAAAGTCGTTCACCAAGGGTGATACTGAAGTATTGAAAATGGCATTCGTGGGCACCCCAAACCAATGGAAAAGAATTAAATCAAGTCCAGAGACCCGAGCTGCTTATTTTCGCAAACAGCCGCAATTAGTATTACGTGCAAGCGTCATCAAGGACTACTTGGAATTCAAGTCTGCTATGGATTCCAACTACGCAGATGTGGAGATAACATCAACATTACAGTCAGAAGGCCAATTGGCTGAGCAGTTGGTGCTCTTACAGGATGAACTGTTGGAGACGGCGATTGAATGTGATGCTGAAAAGGAGATTGTCCTTGATGAGCAGCTTCATGACAACGTAGCGACGGAATCAACAGATCGTCAACTATCGAGTGTAATCAACCAATCAACTGAAGGTTGCGTAACTACTGTTAGCAACTCTCTTTCAACGAATAATGAAGCTCCTGGTTCAGTTGATTTTAATCTCCATAACACTCCGTGGGGTAAAGTTAACGATGAAGCATCTGTTCAGACACATGCTAAAATCAAAGTTGAATATGGCGTAGATGATACTGAAGTAGATGATGCCAATTCCGACTGCGATGACGACGAAGCTGGCGCTAAAATTGATTTTGTGTTCATGTCACCGACTGTCAAGCACGGTAGCACATCGGTGTCTGCATTTCTGGATACTGTTAAACGGCACTGCTTTCCAGACAAGCTCGATAATCAAGAAACCGACTACTATGGCCCAGATTTTGATCCCAGCTTTACTAACGAATTCGATCAAGATGATTTTGAAATTGAGGAAGATGAACTTTGGGAGCTTCGTCAAGAGCAGGATATGGAGGCTTACATTGACATACACAATAATATTCAGTACGGGCAAACAATTATGGAATCAGTGAATGATTGCTTGAATAATGACCTGGGTGTGGAGGAGGTAGCTGTTGACTTTGATATGCCCTTACGTACCAATGTTAATCAAGAATTGCCTCAAGACGTGCCGTTGGCTCCTGTGGCTGCACCTGTTCATCCTGTACAAGTGGCTGCTGATCCTATGTCTGAATATGGGGGTGGAAACCAAGAGTTGTTGTTGAAGGCATTTCCGGATTTGTTTCTTCTTGGCAAAGGGCTTGGTCCTCTTTCAAAAAGACCTTCATTGTCTCAACGAGATCTTAATCACTTATTGCTTCATGGTGATGGTAGGTTTGGTAAGTCTCCACAGCTGCTTTTTTTGTTGTTTAACCAGATGCAGCGATCTGCCTTGAATTTGCGTGTCGGACTCAAAGTGGATGGGAAATCAGAATCTGTTCGACAGTTTAAGGAGTTGTCCAATCAACCTGGCTGGGAAGATGAATTGGTCGGACTTATTCGCAAACCTCAATCGAAGGAGGCTTGTGATATGGCGCAAAAACTATTAAAAATCACCAGTTCCATTAATTCTAATGTGCCATGGTCGCCTGATCAGCGATCTTCAGCTCGAGCTAATCTGTTGGCTGCAATTAGCTACACGGGTGCCTTTTCGTATTTTGTTACAATAGCACCAGGTCACAATGACTCTGTTCTTGGCTTACGTATCTCAACCATAAAGAATTACAATGAACTCGACCCTATTATCAACATCAATTTTCCTTTGCCCTCTTATCAGATGCGAGCTCTTAACATCACTAATGATCCAGTTGCCGCTGCCCGCATCTACAAGTTGTTAATTGAGTCATTTCTGATCTTTCTAGTTGGCAAGAAGCCATCCTACCTTACAAAACGGGATAATACACTTCCAAAGTCAACAGATCCTAATGCTGATGTGGACTCTATTGGTATTTTTGGAAAGGTCTACGCCTTTGGTTTAACAAATGAGGAGCAGGCAAAAGGACCCGAACATGGTCATTCGTGTCTTGCTAGTGATACTGGTCCATTGACATTGCAGAAATATCTTGAAGATCCAAAAGTGCTACTAATGCTGACAAATAGAATTGACAGTATCGTTCGTGCATACATACCATCGAAACCCAATGCCTTGTTTATGTCAAATGTGCAGTCGACAAAGCTACCAAAGTGTGCTGATTACAATAAGACTCCTTCTCGGCGAGATTTACGCTATCGACCAGATGAAAGTCATGCCAATGATGTTATTAAAGACTCCATAAAATCTAAAGTTGATTTGGCCGTGAGCAAAGCAGCTTTATTGAAAATTCCCGTTTCAGGTTCTGCCTTGGACAGTGGTGGATCAAATCTAGATTCAGCTTTATTTGGTAGCCGAGATCCCGTCATTATTGCCAAAACCGATACTGTTAATGTGGAACAGAGCCATCAAGATCCTGATTTGTTATCAGATTTGGAATTAGATACATCAAAACTCGATTTGCTGTTGTTGCGTAGAGCAGTGGCAGTGGCTGTAAGCAACAATATACATTGTCACAGTGCAACGTGCACGAAGGGTCCACAGGGAATGTTGAAATGTAGAATGGCATATCCTAGAGCCACTTGTAATCGTAGTACTGACCTTATTGAAATCGAATTTGATTCCAATCACAACTTGCCCAAAGCTCGTACTCAATTTTCTGTTAAGAAGCAAATTGTAGATGGGGATAGCTTACAAGGGCTTTTTGATGACAGGGTCATCGTATTGGAACTATTCCGTCCTGATGATGCATATGATGCTTCACGTTGTGATGAATATTCTCATGTTGATGAGAACCAACAGTACTGGGCTGATTTCACGCCTGGCGTTAACTCTGGTATGGTCAGCTACTCTCCTGCTCTTTCTGCAATGTTTGCTGCTAACACGAACGTTGAAATTCTTGGGAACGCGGCACAATCTAAGGGAGCAACTTATTACATCATCAAGTATATGACCAAAGACGGGGGAAAAATTCAGAGTATACTACCAGTCTTGTTAGCTGCTCATCGTAAAATCAAAAAGTATGAATCCAAGGCTTTAGACTCTGGCACACCCGATCGCAATTTCAAACATCTGATGAGTGTCCTGATGAATAGCATGAATGGTAAGGTTGAAGTGGGTTCTGAGACGGCATGTTGTGCCTTGCTTGGTTTGCCGAGCAATATCTTTTCTCACGAGTTCATCTGGACCTACATACGGGCTGCAATTGCATTTGTGAAAAGTACTATATCTGAGCATTGGAAACGCGTTGGTGTTTTGGAAGAAGATCAAGATGATCCGTGCTCAATGACTGATGACCCGCTTATTGATGTTCAGCGAGATGATAATTCTTCTCAACCTGCAGCAGTTCCTGTTACAACAGCAATGGGTCTCGATGAAGATGTTGATTTAGATTGCAATACTGATAACAGCAATGGGGATAACGAAGCTGGTAATAGAGAAATTATCCCTCCACAGAATGCTGGGGATGACATCACTACCATTTCACAAATTGATCACTACGTTTACAGAGGTACTGAGCTCAGTCATTTAAGTCTGTATGAATGGGCTGGTACTGTCAGAGTCTGTCCGCAACCTAAAAGTAATGTAACGACCACTGTTACGGCTACTTTAACTTTAAATTCGGTACGCAATGATGGCGAGACTCTGAATGACACCATTGATGATAATGACCACGATGAAATTACTGAGGGTGTGGCCGGACAGGTGCTCGGCCGGCAAAAAAACAAGACGTTTGAATTTGACGAGGGACATCCGCTCAAGGGCAGGTACTTTCAGAGACTGCGCTCCAAACAGCATATTCCAATGTTGGCTGGAGGTCCGTCACCTAGACACCCAGGCGTCAATGATCATTCTAGAGAATGGAGACGCAAAGCCAACGAATTTGCATCATATTTCTTGACATTGCATCGTCCCTTTTCAATCCATGATATTACGGACCCAGACATGATATCGCTCAATTATGAGGCCTTGATCAAATACGTCAATTTTCTTGAAATCAGCAATGAGCTTATTGACAAAGCCAGGTTGCGCTGGATAAAGATTGCAGCACAAGGAATGTCCATCAAAGCCAGTCAGCTGAAGTTGCTGTCTGCATTCAGGGGTCGATGTACACACTACTGGAACGGTGGAAATCTTTCACAGTTGCTGGCAGCTGGGGATGGGATTAACGAGCATCCACTGGTCGACGTGCCTGTTGAACGCAGTATCGGACTCGAAAATCTTCAGGATCTCAAGGATATATATTGTTCATTTAGTGATGAAAATGCCATTATTCGTGCAGCAATAAAATCGCATATCAATGTTGCACTAACGCAGCTCAGTTGGCTAGATTCTACACGAAGTCAAATAATGACGTCGGAAACTGTTCCGTTGGCTAGCGCAATACCAGCAAGATCTGACAATGGAGGCTTCGACTCAAGTATTCCGACTTTGCGAGCTGTTTACAAGCGTGTTACCGAGTATCGGCGGGGTGATGAGGATGTTACCGATATGGAGGACCAGTCAACCACGGAAACAGCAATGCCAGATGTACAACCTTTGGATTTTATCGTCGATGAGACTATTGATGCGAGTTTGAATGCCAATCAAGCTGAAGCCATGAAACTGTGCTTGCAGTACTACAACTCGTTGGAAAGGCATTTGCAAGATCGTGGTAATCATTTAATCCCAGAGCCATTGCAACTTGTCATCATGGGTCGAGCTGGTTCTGGTAAAACTTATTTTATCAAGAAACTGCAGGAGGCTATTCATCGCCCTGGTGCAATATTATGTACAGCTTTTACGGGCGTTGCTGCTACTTTGCTTCCTATTGCATATACTGTGCATTCTGCATTCGGTTTTAAACTAGAAGACAACTCAGCTAAAGCCAATTTTGTAAGTTCATTGACAAATCCAATACAGAGACCAATGTCTGGAAAAAGAGCTCAAAGTGCAAGGTTTCGATTCGCGAAAGATCTGCGGTTTCTAATTATAGACGAGTTTTCAATGCTACCCGCTCATTTGTTAGTCAATATAGATGATCGTTTGCGTCATTGGACTGAAAAACCCTTGCTGCCTTTTGGCGGAGTATCCGTCATATTGATGGGTGACGAATTTCAACTATTTCCTGTTGGAATGTCGTTAATTACTGCTTCTCTGGATATTAGAAATCAAGCGGGGCAACTATTCAATCGTTTCAGACGACTTCGTTTTCACAATCCGGAGCGGTCTGGTGATCCTGTACTGAATGCTGCTCTAGAATACTTTCGGGATACTACGTGTAAACACCCAGTTGTATCATCAGGTATCCTCAATCTATTGGCGCCACTGCGGCGCAGCGATACCGCAGACCCTTTATGGCTCGACGCCACAATAGTTGTTCCTGGCAACGAGCAGAGGTACGCAATCAATCTTTCTCGAGCAGTGGCAATGGCAGCCCGTACTGGACAGCCAGTCATTGCCTGGAAGCTGCCTCTACATCCGGATAGCGTCGGTGTGATTGAGAGTATTGCATTACGACATGAGACAACCTCGAAGAAGTTGTTGGAAGATGAGAATGAGACTACTGTTTTCTTTGTCAAGGGAGCAAATGCAATTGTATGCGAGAACATTGCAACTGATTTACGTATCGCAAATGGCACACGGTGTATTATGCACTCTATTCTGCTTAATCCGTCTTCAGCCGAGTTTCATTGGGAGAAAATTCGTCAAGTTGCTCCTGGGGATATTTATTGGTTGCCCGATGACGCAACGCCATTGTATCTCAATGTTGAATTTGTGAACCTATCGGAGGACGAGTGGAATCCTTTAATGACTATTGTTCCGGGTTCCGTAGTTATACCAATGCCATTGTGTGAACGCAATCGTTGTAAGCTGGCAAAAACACTGGATCTAGCCAGTTGTAAGTGCTGCTACTATAATTATGGAATTGAACTAGCGTTTGCAGTTACTTTCTACAAGGTACAGGGATGCACTCTGGATCGTATTATTTTGGATTTAAACCACGTTGGTGGACATTCCAAGACAGTAGACCTCAGCTCACTTTATGTCGGCTTGTCACGAGTTCGGGAATTCGAACACATTCGTGTGTTGCCAATAACAGGAACTACTCGGGAATTTCTTTCCGGTCTCCGATTCAAGGATGCACTTGTACGCTGGTGTTTGAATGCCCCCCAAGATGCATTGTAGGTGTTTAAGTTTAAATCATGTAAATATCAGACATTGTATACCAAATATGTTTCCGTTGTAATGTAATGTCATTTTTGTTTGATTGCAATTATTCAATCAAATTACGAGTATTTCTACTGCTGAACGTAGTCCACGGTGGTGTTAGTCGAAGTTGCTGGAATAAGTAATTTTTAAGTCACGTTTATGCGACTGCAAATTCATACATACATACATACATATAATACATAGAATATTTTAAAGTCAATTATTTTTGAACTTCGCCTTACTAGTTCAGATTTGTGGTGAGTTAGATATGAAATTCAAGCAATGAAAAAAGAATGAGCTACACATAGCGCAAGCCGGGCAGTTCCGCGCAGGGCTCAACTGGAAGTACAAGCTCCACGGTCTTGTAGTGGCGCCAAGAACGTTCTTGAAAGTTCATTTCAAAATATATCACTTAAAATTCAGCTAGACTCGTTGCAATAAATACATTTACGCCACATGCTGTCATAGTATGTCAATTACTTTTCATATAAGCAACATTATCGCGCGGAATGTGTAGTTTTACTATGCTGATATACACCGCGTCGTCCTGCGTGCTGGTATATGTGCCACGATGCAACCTGTCAAACTGTGTGCTACATGTATGTACTGTTGTGCTTGCAGCCATCTGATGAGAATCATTAAAGTGGGTCCTTTTACAAAGAGGAGAATG
>CAIUSQ010000035.1 GCA_903901905.1 uncultured Actinomycetes bacterium | reverse complement strand
TTTGATTCGCTGAACGGCAAACTCCACAACACCCGACACACATTGCACTGTTGTGGTGATTGCCAAAATATTACGCGTTCCCACGGAACCATCTGCGTTGCGATAGCCTTCAAAGGTATAGCCCTCAAGCGCAGGCATGGGGGCGGGCTTAACGGTGGCGATGGGTAAATTGTCTAGGTCCCGTGCTGGGGACATCTTTAGTAAACGCTCATGTACCCAACTTCCAGCCGAGATATTTTTTAAGGCGTAACCAATAGGAATGCCGTACCGCAACACAGGTGTGTCAGCGGCAATGTCTGTTAGAGCCACTTTGTGACCTTGCGGAACTTGATCCCGCAAAATCAACCCAGTTGGTAGGACTGTTCCAGTGGTAAGTCCCCCGTTGTTGGCGACAATTGCTACGTTATCTTTTGGGTTCATTTGAATAATCAACGGCTGCACAAATGTCTCCTAGATAGGTGAGAGCGTCAAGATTTTTGACAGTTAGGTTTTATATTTAAACTTTAAACGGCTTAAGGAGCAGGCCCGCTTGTTTTTCTAACAATTAGGCGTGGTTCTAAATGAACTGATTGAGTTGTAGTGCGTCCACTAACAGTATTGACGAGATACTCTGCAGCACTTTCACCCATTTCTCTCGCGGGTACATCTATTGTTGTCAGAGGTGGTTCGAGGTGAGCAGAAAATTCAAGATTGTCAAATCCAACAATAGAGGCAGCTTCAGGAATTTGAATTGAAAGCGCACGCGCCTCAATCAATGCGCCCATGGCAAGAACATCATTGCCACAAATTATTGCTGTTGGTGGCACTTTTAAAGATAGTAAATAGCGGAATCCTTCTCGACCTCCAGCTATTGAATACGGACATTGATAAACAAATTCATCTTTAAGGGCGAGTCCAACAATATCGAGCGTAGCTTTTACACCAGCAACTCGTTCTGAGGCCCTGTCATTTCCCTCCAATATTGCCGAAATAACTCCAAATTTTGTATGCCCCAGACTAAGCAAATAATCGGTAATTTTGGATGTTGCCAGCTTGTTGTCAAATCCTACGCAGGGATGCGAGTTTCCATACTGATACACATAAGTGTTTGTGTATGGAGTTTTTGATGTTTCAAGCAACTCATATAAAGCTGGTTCATGGACGTTGCCGATCAGTACCAAACCTTCTACACCACGTTCTATGAGAACTCGAGCCTGTTCAACTTCTTTCGATAAGTTGTAATCACTAGTTGCAACCAAAAGTGAATAGCCACTGAGCGCTAATTTTTGCTGAAGTCCCTCTACTAATCGTGCATAAATTGCATAGTTAATAGTTGGAATTACTATGCCCATGATGGCATTCCCCCAATTCAGTAGACATTTAATAATGTCAAAACTGAAATGGAGAGAAAGCCATGAAGAGAACGAAATATACGTCTGAGTTTAAAGAAGAAGCAGTTAAGCAAGTTGTAGATAAAGGGCACCCGGTCCCTGATGTTGCCCAAAGATTAGGGGTGACTGAAGGAGTGCTCTACACGTGGGTCAAGAAGTTTAAAAAGGCTGATGAGCCTGTCGCTTCTGGAGACCTCAAAGCGATGCAAGCCGAGATGGCCAAACTCAAGGCTGAACTTAGGCGAACGACCGAGGAGCGCGACATCCTAAAAAAGGCCGCCGCGTACTTTGCCAAACAGTCAGGGTGAAGTACGCATTCATACAAGAGCACCGTACGCAATTCCGACTCACTAGCATGTGCCGCGTTCTCAAAGTCCATCGCAGTGGTTATTACGCATGGCTGCATGAACCCCTATCGCCTAGGGCCAAAGAGAACGAGTCCTTGACCTTGAAGATTCGTGAGTTCTATGACCAGAGTATGGGCATCTATGGAAGTCCACGCATCTTCTGTGATTTGCGCGAAGCTGGCTTAGTTTGTGGTGAGAATCGCGTAGCTCGGCTGATGCGTTCGGCTCAAATCAAATCAGTGCGCGGCTACAAGCGTCCTAGGTACAGAGTTGGCAAGCCTGCATTGGTTGCCCCGAACCAATTACAGCGTCAATTCCAACATGATGAGCCTGACCAGGCGTGGGTGACGGACATCACGTACATCCGCACGCTCGAAGGCTGGTTGTATTTGGCTGTGGTGTTGGATTTGCATTCGCGTGCGGTAGTGGGCTGGAGCATGGGCTCAAGGATGCAGACGAGTCTGGTTCTGGATGCACTCACGATGGCTGTATGGAGAAGAAAGCCAAATGGCTCGGTCATCATCCATTCGGATCAGGGAACTCAGTTCGGTAGTGATGAGTTCAGTCGTTGGTGCAAGGACAACCTTTTAAGTCCGAGCATGAGCCGTCGTGGCAACTGTTGGGATAACGCAGTAGCCGAGTCGTTCTTCAGTAGCTTAAAAAGTGAAAGGGTTAAGAAGCGGATTTACAGCACACGGGCTGAGGCCAAGTCAGACATCTTTGATTACATCGAGGGTTTCTACAATCGCGTTCGACGTCACAAGCATCTCGATCAACTCAGCCCCCTTGAGTTCGAGAGACGTCAAACTGCGCTATGAAAAGTGTCTAGGGAATTGGGGGAATGCCACAGATTGCGCTGCGAGTAATTCATAACTCTCGATTTGAGTAGGGGAATTGGCCAGTGCAATGAGGGCTTATAGATAGCA
>CAIUSQ010000034.1 GCA_903901905.1 uncultured Actinomycetes bacterium | reverse complement strand
TGATTCCACGCTTTGCATTTTCTCCAATTTCGCTTTTGTCTGACCAACCATATTCATAGTTGCCAAGACCCTCTAGCTCTGGATGTGCTGTAGTCATGCGCGTTCCCCGTTTCTTGATGTTTTCGATCTGCTTGTAGTTGTGGAAGATTTTGGAATAAAAGTTGTGCAAACACCATCACCATGAGCAATGGTTGCAAGTCGCTGTACATGGGTTCCTAAGACCCTAGAGAGTGCAGATGTTTCTGCCTCGCACAGTTGTGGAAATTCTGCGGCCACGTGAGCTATTGGGCAGTGATGCTGAATCAATTCCTGACCCATCGGCTTATCGTCTACGCTCGCTGCGTATCCCTGTTCGGTTAAGAACGAAGCTAGGGCTGCGGTTTTATTTGAATTCTTTGCGATTGATTCCAACGCTTTTCGTTCAATGTCATCTGCACGTGATTGCGCAAATTGATCAACTAGTTGTTCACCAGATTGTGATGACATAAATTTAAGCGCAGCTACTGCCAAGTCATCATAGGAATGTTCAAATTGACTTCGACCTTTATCTGACATGATAAATACTTTTGAGGGTCTGCCTCTTCCGCGAACTGCCGCAGATCTTGGTTCGCGTGCCTCAATCAATCCATCTGCGATTAGAATTTCTAGATGTCTTCGAATTCCTGTAGGCGTAAGAGCAAGACGCTCCCCTAGAATTGCTGCAGTTGAGGGACCATTTTCTAGAATTGATCGTGCCACGAGGTCACGTGTACGGACGTCATCACCGGCAATCATTGAACCCGTCATTTTCACAACACTATTGTGTCGTAATTCGACACCTCTTGCCAGTTGGAACGCGCCAACCCTTGCAGTCAATAGGCTTGACCCATGTCCCGTTCCGCAGAGGCAAGGCCCAGATTTTCGGCTGCGAGGATTCTCATTCCCGCTAGTACCGTCCTTCTTTTTCTGCAGGCCGCCCTTGTTGTAACAGGTGGAGCGGTTCGGTTAACAGGCTCGGGCCTTGGCTGTCCTACATGGCCAGAATGCACGCCAGGTTCTTACACCCCGGTTCCCCATCAAGCCGAACCAGTACTTAATGTTTGGATTGAATTTGGAAATCGAATGCTGACCTTCGCACTCGTTCTAGCCTCCTTGGTGCTCATTGTAACTGTGTTAAAAAGTGGAAGACGAGACCTTCGTTCATTAGCTGTTGGACAGTTTTTAGGAATTTTTGGTCAAGGAATTCTAGGCGGAATTACTGTCCTTACAGGTTTACATCCAATCACTGTTGCCTTGCATCTCTTGCTCTCGATGGTCCTGATAGCCGGAGCTACATCAATTCACATTCGTAGATTTGAACCCTCAATCAATATCGAAACCAGCAAATTAACGAGATCACTTGCTATCTTGCATGTCTTGATTGTGTTTTTAGTAATGATTCTTGGCACGGTGGTAACTGGCTCTGGTCCTCATGCTGGCGATGCACAAGCTGAGCGTTTTACATTTGATATTCGAACTGTCGCAATTCTGCACGCTGACTTTGTGATTTTTCTGTTTGGTGTAACTATCGCTTTCTTTGTTGCAGTTGGCACATCGGCTCAAACCAAAATCAAACTTCGAACATTCACAATAATCGCTCTTGCACAAGGCATTATCGGCTATGTTCAATATTTCTTAGGGGTACCTGCGCTAATAGTTGGTCTACACCTATTGGGCGCTGCAGTTCTTTGGATAAGTGCATGGAGAGTGTTTCAATCGTCGAGGATAAGAATGGATGCAAAATGAGTACACCAGCGGGTTGGACAAACCTTGATGATCGGGCTGTTTCATATGCAAGAGCTCTAGCTGCCGATGCGGTTCAGAAGGTAGGAAATGGACATCCAGGCACTGCAATGTCTCTTGCGCCAGTTGCATACACACTTTTTCAACGACATTTAGTTCACGATCCTTCCGATTCACAATGGCTTGGCCGTGATCGTTTTATCCTTTCATGTGGCCACTCTTCACTGACTTTGTACATTCAACTCTACTTAAGCGGCTATGGGCTAGAGATGAAAGATTTAGAAAGCTTTAGAACATGGGGTTCTCTTACTCCTGGACATCCAGAGTTTGGTCATACTGCGGGAGTCGAGATGACGACTGGTCCATTAGGTCAAGGTGTTGCAACCGCGGTAGGTATGGCGATGGCGGCTCGATTTGAGCGAGGTTTGCTCGATCCAAATACACCGCAATCGCAGTCAATTTTCGATCACCGCATCTGGGTTATCTGTTCGGATGGAGACTTACAAGAAGGTGTTAGTGCTGAGGCATCTTCATTAGCTGGCACACAAAACCTTGGATCTCTCAACGTTATTTATGATGACAACAGAATTTCAATTGAAGGTGATACGCATAATGCTTTTACTGAAGATGTTTCAGCCAGATACGTCGCATATGGTTGGCATGTCATCGACGTAGTAGCACAGGCAAATGGTGATGTCGATCTTGTTGCACTTGATGCGGCTATGAATTCAGCAAAGGCTGAATTGATCCGACCAACATTGATTCGATTAAAATCTGTAATTGCATGGCCTGCACCAAAGGCGCAGGGAACAGCTGCTTCACATGGTTCTGCGCTAGGAGCCGACGAGATAAAGGCCACGAAGCAAGTTCTAGGTTTAAATCCTGAGGAAGATTTTGCAATGCCTGCCGAGGTGCTAGCCCATGCCCGAAAGGTAAAGGAACGTAGCGCTACTAACAGAATTGCATGGGAGAAATCCTTTGAAACTTGGAAAGCGGCTCAGCCAGAAAAAGCTGCATTGTTGGCGCGCTTGAGGAAAAAGGAATTACCAAGTAATTGGGATCGAGACATTCCGGTCTTTGCGCCAGGGAAAGATTTAGCTACTCGCGCAGCTTCGGGTGAAGTTATCAATGCAATCGCAGAACAGCTACCGGAGTTTTGGGGTGGATCTGCCGATTTGGCTGGGTCAAACAATACAAGTATTAAAGGCGCGCAATCTTTCCTACCTACTACAAGTTCAATTGCCAATGCAAATCCCTATGGTCGCATTATTCACTTTGGAATTAGAGAGCATGCAATGGGTGCAATCCTCAACGGAATAACACTTCATGGATTAACGCGCAGTTTTGGTGGAACTTTTGCAGTATTTAGTGACTACATGCGCCCAGCCGTGCGATTAGCGGCATTAATGAATATTGGTTCTATTTTTGTGTGGACACACGATTCAATTGGAGTCGGTGAAGATGGGCCAACTCACCAACCGATTGAACATTTTGCCGCATTGCGAGCTATTCCTGGCTTGGATGTAGTGCGCCCTGGAGATGCAAACGAAGTTGCGCAGGCATGGAAAACAATAATTAGACGTAATCGCCCCGTAGGCATTTTGCTCTCTCGCCAAAATTTGCCGGTTCTAGATCGCAGTATTTATAACTCTGCCGACAATGTTTCAAAAGGTGCATATGTATTAAAAGATGCAGATAAACCCTCCGTGATACTAATTGCAACTGGTTCTGAAGTTAGTCTTGCAATCGATTCTGCGATTGCCCTTGAATCGCAAGGGGTGCAAGTAAGAGTTGTAAGTGCGCCATGCCTTGAATGGTTTGATGAGCAGAATCAAAGTTACAAAGATAGCGTGCTCTCCCCTGGTGTCATCAAAGTAAGTATTGAGGTGGGAATTTCGCAGGGATGGCATAAATACATCGGTGATAAAGGATTGGCCATATCACTAGAACATTACGGAGCATCAGCGGATGCAAAAAAACTCTTCAAAGAGTTTGGATTTTCCGTGGACAATGTAGTCGCCCAAGTTAAGGGGATTCTTAAGTGAACTTAGATGAACTGATGAATTGTCCAACTTCCATCTGGCTCGATGATTTATCTAGAGCAAAAATTACCGGCTCAGATTCTCATTCTCTACCCTCACGAATCGCTACATCGGCCGTTGTGGGTGTTACAACAAATCCCAGCATATTTAGTTCAGCAATAAGTTCTGGCTCTGAGTATTCCAAGGACATCAACCTTATGAAGGGATCTACCGTTGATGACGTTATAGAAAAATTGACGACAGATGATGTTCGCGCGGCTTGTGATCTTTTGTATCCAATATTTAAGAATAGTAAGGGAATAGACGGTCGCGTGAGTATTGAAGTAGACCCAACCCTTGCACATGACACGCAAGCAACCATAGATGCTGGTCAAAAGCTCTGGAAAATAATCGACAGAGCCAATGTGATGATTAAAGTGCCAGCAACGATCGAAGGGTTGCCAGCAATCACAGCTCTCTTGGCAGCTGGAATTAGCGTTAACGTAACATTGATTTTTTCAATAAAACGATATGGGCAGGTAATTGATGCATACATGAAAGGCGTACAAGAGTGCAGCAATCCATCAAAAATACATTCGGTCGCATCATTCTTCATCAGCAGAATTGATTCTTCAATTGATACCCAACTAAAGGAAATAGGATCACCTCAAGCGTTATCGCTATTGGGCAAGGCAGCTATTGCCAACGCTCATTTGGCTTATCAATTATTTGAAGAAAAATTTAATTCACCATCATGGAAGGCGTTCGAATCCAAAGGTGCCCACAAACAAAGACCATTATGGGCTTCAACTGGAGTGAAGGATCCTTCATATCCAGATACGCACTATGTGGTGGAGCTAATAGCTCCAGATACCGTGAACACGATGCCGCAATCCACACTAGATGCGTTCATTGATCACGGGGTTCTACGTGGTGACACTGTTAGGGGAAATTACCAACAAGCAGTACAAGTTCTCAAGGGATTATCTGATGTAAATGTTTCACTCGATAATGTCACTACTGAACTTGAGGTTGATGGAGTTAAGAAATTTGCACAGGCTTGGAAAGAACTTCAAAAAAATGTCGAAGCTGCTCTGCAATCATGATTAAAGTAAGTGGTACCGCTGTAGCAAAAATCGATCGATCTTCCCCGGAGTACAAAGCCTTATTAGAGGCCCATGCAAGATTGGCTAAGAAAGACAACACACTCTGGGGAAAACAGGCGGAGGCAGAGGCAGCGATCAGGCTAAATTGGGTAGATCTACCGAATGATTCGCGTGATCTTTTGCCCACTTTAGATGCTCTCGCGGCAAAACATCGCGATAAAACCTCTTTTGTACTTTGCGGAATGGGTGGATCCTCTTTAGGCCCTGAAGTGATTGCGACAACTCATCAAAAGCAATTGTTTGTTTTGGACTCGACAGATCCTGATCATGTCCAAAGAGCGTTGAAAAATGATTTAGCAAAAACTTTAGTCATTATCAGTTCTAAATCAGGCACGAGCATTGAAACTATCTCTCATCGATCAATCTTTGAAGAGGCTTTTCGGAAGCAATCCCTAGAACCCACGGCACACATGGTTTTTGTAACCGATCCTGGTTCACCCTTAGATGAACAGCTCCACGAACATGGATATTCTGTAGTAAAAGCCGATCCTCATGTTGGCGGTCGATTTAGTGTTCTCAGCGCCTTTGGACTTGTTCCTGCATCATTACTCGGCATAGATGTTTCGGTTTTATTGGATGAAGCAAACGATGCCAAGGAATCTTTTCTACTAGATCCACATCTTGTATGTGATATTGCATTTTTGCTCGCATACCAAAGTGATCAATACATTGCATTCAATGACTCTGACAGCGGAATGCCCGGGTTAAGTGATTGGATAGAACAACTGATTGCCGAATCGACTGGAAAAAATCAATGTGGAAGATTACCGATCGTTGTCAGGAATTTTAAGGATATACATTTCGGCAATTGTTTGAAGGTCGCTTTTAGCGGAAATGCAGATTTAATAGTAGAGGCTGATCTATCTGCCCAGTTTATTCTCTGGGAGTGGGTTACTTCCCTACTTTGTTTTGCTCTTAAGGTGGATCCCTTTAATCAACCAAATGTAACCGAGGCAAAGGTTGCTGCTTCTGCTCTTCTGTCGCAGTGGAATGGGACAAAACCCGTCTTTAAGGCAGATCATGTTGAAGCAGCGGTTGAGATATACGGAAAAAGTTCCAGCATTAAAGATGCACTAAAGACTTTAATAGCATCGGTTCCAACTGATGGGTATATCGCTGTCATGGCCTATCTAGATAGATCAAACGACTCGGCTCTTACCGAAATTCAATCCATACTTTCAGAAAAAGCTGAAAGGCCTGTCACTTTTGGTTGGGGTCCACGTTTTTTACATTCAACAGGACAATTTCATAAAGGCGGGCAACAAAACGGGGTTTTTCTTCAGATCACAGGCAATCACCAAGTTGAGATAAAAATCCCTGGCGCCGAATTTGATTTAGGCACACTTATCGCTGCACAAGCCTTGGGCGATGCAAATGTTTTAACCTTAAGAAAGTATCCACTACTTCGATTTAACTTTACGAAAAGAAAAGAAGGAATAGCAGCCTTGCTTGCCTCTGCAAAATCGCTTTAATATTACTTACTCGTCGTCTCCACGTAATCTACGGAGTGCCTCTTCTAAAAGTCTTTCGCCCTCTGAATCTGTACGTCGCTCTTTCACGTACGCAAGGTGCGTCTTGTATGGCTCATTTTTGATTGGGCTCGGCGGATTGTTGCGATCTCTACCAGCAGGGTAGCCACATTTTGGACAATCCCATTCAGCTGGGATTACAACTGTCTCTTCAACTGCAAAAGATGGGCGAACTTCATGTCCGTTAGCACACCAGTAAGAGACATAGGCACGAGCAATCGAATCTCCGCGCTCTGCTTCGCCCATTGGGCCAGCACCAACACGACTTCCACGAATTGCACTTGCCATTTTGAACTCCTTAGTTAATCTACAAAATCTTTTGAATTTAGAATTGAACTACTTGAGCAACAGCGAGAGAGCTACGACAAGAGAGAACCACAAGCCACCGGCAACGATCGTTATTCGATCAAGGTTTCGCTCTACTACTGAAGATCCTCCATAGTTGGAAGATATTCCTCCACCAAATAAGTCAGAGAGACCACTTCCCTTACCTTTGTGCAGAAGCACCAAAAGAATCATGAGGGTACTTGTAATCATTAATGCAATTGAGAGACCTAG
>CAIUSQ010000033.1 GCA_903901905.1 uncultured Actinomycetes bacterium | reverse complement strand
CTTTATGACCAGTAGAAAGTTCATCAAAGACAACAACCTCATGTCCTTGGTCAATAAGAACTGTGGCAGCAACTGAGCCGATATATCCAGCTCCGCCTGTTACAAGTATCTTGCTCACAAGAAGAGCCTAGTAGCGAACTTGGCCTATGCAGGTATCTACGGGAGTTGGCTTAGGTCTTGGTGTGGGAGAAGGTGCAGGAGAAGGTGTTGGTGCAATACCTTGCGTAACAACAAAGGTAACGGGTATCTGAACCGGCGCTTCTGTGCCACTTTGATCGGTGAAATCAATCGTTCCTAAATAAGTTCCTGCAGTAAGACCAGTAATAGATAAATTCCAACGACCAGATGATGTGCGCACAGGATCTTGCTTGCCAGGGATCATTCCAGAGGAAGCAGGCGTAAAGACAACGGTCCCTGTGACAACAGGTGAGTTATCAGGCCTAAAGACATCTACGCTAAAAGTTACTGGATCATTTGTTGTCGCAGCAGCCTGACTCACAACATTCATTGTTGTTGGCTCGTTAATCGGCAACATATCTGTAACCTCAGGTGTCCAAACGCCCTTGAGAAGTTTTACAAAAGCACTCGATGATCCATTAAAGACATTGAGATCAACGCGATTACTAGGGATGCCATATTTGCTAGCGATTCCGCACGATGAGTACTGCCAGATCTGCCAGTTAGCCGTGCAATCGGCATTTGCCCACGCATGGGCATAACAACCTACTTTTTTCGAATTAGGGTGATTGGTAGGTATAGCAGGGTTCAAACTGTAATGGGCGAGCCAGAGTGGATACTGACGCAGAGCGGTGGAGCGCACAAGATTGTTTTCTAGGAAATTTGCATAGGAATATAAAAATGGCTTGCGATGGGTTTTCTTATAAACAGTATCAAGCCAGGTCTGGGTCCAGATGCTAATCAGATTCTTACTCGTATATTTGGCGCAGCTTCCATATTGATTAACTCTCACGCAATTGTTTTCCATATCTAAGGCAACTGGCATATCGCGCTTGCCATAACCACCGAGAGAGGCAATGCGCCAGATCATCTTCTGGGCTTGAGCCTGTGCATCTTGAATCACAATGTTTTGATCTGTGGTGTCAGGAAGTGTGGCGTAGTAATAAAAAGATGTATAGAGCTTTGCAGCTTGCGCTGCTTTGCGATCGGGTAAGAAGTACTTCATCGCTTGCGTGTCATAGCGATCAAAGGTATCTCCGCCTTTAATGATGACAAAGCGAATGCCGGATGCATACATTTTTTTAAAGTCGATAGCTGCTTCACCTGGATGTTGATAAACGCTGATATCAAGTCCTGCAATATGTTGGCCAAGGCCAAGTGCATCGATTGCTTTGGCAGGGGCAAAAGCCCAGACAGAATCACAGACCAAAGTAAGGCAGAGCGTCAGGACAACTAGAAGCTTTTTCATACCTCAGAAATTGTAGGCGTAATCCCAAATACCTCATGAAAGGACTCTTGCAAAACAACAATGTGTTTTGGATTACGCGCCATACTGAAATCGTGTTGGCCGCCAAACTTCTGACTATCCATGAAGTTAATTCTCAGGTTATTGCCTTCAAAACTCACAAGTCTTGCATCAAAGAAGGCGAGCCAGACGATCCGATCTTTGGCCAGAAGTGAATCTAAGACTTCATTCCAGCGAGCTTTCACTCCTGATAAATCTAGTGAAGCACTCATGAATAGAGGTTAGCAATGTTTCATTATTAGACATCACGGAAATTAGGGATCTTAATTGGGAAATTAACCCCTCCTGAAGCCTGCATTTACCCCTCGCAAAGGGGGGGGTGGCCCTTAAATGGTCTAAAATTCTTACT
>CAIUSQ010000032.1 GCA_903901905.1 uncultured Actinomycetes bacterium | reverse complement strand
CGATGCCGCACGCCAGTGAGGTATACGGAAGTTCGCGCCGACTAAAAGGAAATGAACATTTTGCTTGGCCTGTTGGAGTTGGGCCAGATGGCGAGCCAGTTGATTTCAGCAAAATACCACCACGAGATACACCTACAGAGTTGCTGTACATCAAGGATTTAGAGCGCGGTGAGTATCGAGTCGAATCACCAAACAAAGGTTTAGCTGCAGTTGTTAAGTGGGATAAAACAAACCATCCATACCTTTGGTTCTGGCAAGAGTTCGGTGCAACTAAGGGATATCCATGGTACGGCCGTCATTACAATATTGGCCTAGAACCATTTTCAAGTTTTCCTACAACAGGCGTAGTGGATTCTGTGAACAATGGAACTGCTCTTATTTTTAAGGGCCGGGAAGTTAAGATTAATAAATTCTCATTTGGCGTTGAAAAGTTAAAGTAAATAATTAACAAGGAGTGAAATGGATTTCGTTGGAAAAGTAGTAATAGTCACGGGCGCCGCAAAAGGTATGGGTTTTGGTGCCGCAGTTAAGTTCGCAAACGAAGGTGCGAGTGTTGCGCTAGTTGATAACGATGCTGCAACCCTTGCTACTGTCGAAAAGAACTTTTTATCATCAGGTAAGAAAGTAAAAGCTTTTCCAACAGATGTAAGCAGTGCAAAAGATGTTGAAAAGATGGTTGCTGGTGTTATCACTGAATTTGGCGCATTAGACGTAATTGCAAATTGCGCTGGAATTCAAACATACGGTGATGCTGTGGAAACTACAGAAGAGATTTGGGATAAAACCTTAGATGTAAATGTTAAATCTATGTTTTTGACTGCCAAGTATGGCGTTCCACATATGCGCAAACGTGGCGGCGGCGCAATTGTGAATATTTCTTCTGTTCAATCTATTGGCGCCCAAAAACAAGTTGTTGCTTACTCAACTTCTAAAGGCGCAATTAATGCATTGACTCGTGCAATGGCGATGGATTTTGCGGTAGATAAAATTCGGGTTAACTCAGTTCTTCCCGGTTCGGTCGATACGCCTTTATTACGTTTTGCTGCTGAAACTCACAAAGGCAATAAAACCGTGGATGAAGTTGTGGCTGAATGGGGAAGTTCACATCCGATTGGTCGCATGGGAACCATTGAGGATATCGCCGAACTTGTTGCATTCCTCGCTAGCGATCGAGCATTGTTTATTACAGGTTCGGATTATGTAATTGATGGTGGCTTGATGGCACAGATTCCGGTAATACTTCCAGAAAAATAGATTAACTCAGCCGGTGTTACGTAAACCCGCTGCAATTCCGTTGATGGTGAGAAGTAATGCTCGGCGCAAAGTTGCCTCATCGCTGTGGTCACCTTGGCGAACTCTTTGTAGAAGAGACACTTGCAGAAGTTGCAGTGGGCGAAGATATGCATCACGGACTTGCAAAGTGCGAGCAAGAATTGGTTGATCACTTAACAACTCACTCTTTCCAGTCAAAAGTAAAATCTCTGCAACTGTTAGATCAAATTCAGCGCGAATTTTGTCCAAGAAATGATGAAGCTCAGGATTGACTAAAGTTTTTACATAATGTTCTGCTGTCGAAAGATCCGTTTTTACGAGAGTCATTTCAACATTGCTGATGAAGGTACGGAAAAAATGCCATTCGGTAAGCATGTGCGCTAGAACATCAGATTTTCCAGCTTCACGTGCAGCCTTCAATCCAGTTCCAACCCCAAACCAACCCGGAACGATTTGGCGCGACTGAGTCCACCCAAATACCCAAGGAATCGCACGCAGGCCACTTAAGTCGGCGCTTGAATCTGGGCGTCTTGATGGTCGTGAGCCAAGGAAAAGATCTCCAAGTTGTTCTACTGGAGTTGATTCGAAGAAATACTGTGGAAGATCTGGATGGTCAGTTAAATTGCGATACTGCGTCATCGCTGCACTACTTACGAGATCCATGCATGAATCCCATTTAGCTAAATCTTTAGGACTTTGACGTGGTGCGCGATTTAAAACCGTGGCTTCCAAAGATGCAGCAAGCATCAATTCGACATTTTCGCGCGCGAGTGATGGGAGCGAGTACTTATCACTAATAACTTCACCCTGTTCAGTCATCTTAATTTCTCCATCGACCGAACCCCAAGGAAGCGCGATTAATGCGTCATATGTTGGTCCGCCGCCGCGACCAACTGAGCCACCTCGGCCGTGG
>CAIUSQ010000031.1 GCA_903901905.1 uncultured Actinomycetes bacterium | reverse complement strand
GGTGGCCTTCGTGCGGGTGGAATCCTCACAACATTTACTGAAGAGACTGAAACAGATCTGTTTGGTGAGCAGTCAGTTCTTTGTGGTGGAGCTTCTCAATTAGTTATGTACGGATTCGAAGTACTTACTGAAGCTGGTTACCAGCCAGAAGTTGCATACTTCGAGTGCTTGCACGAGCTCAAGCTAATCGTTGACCTTATGTACGAAGGTGGAATCGCAAAGCAGCGTTGGTCAGTCTCTGACACAGCTGAATTTGGTGATTATGTTTCAGGTCCTCGTGTAATTGATCCACACGTTAAGGAAAACATGAAGGCAGTACTTGCCGACATTCAAAGTGGTGCATTCGCTAAGCGCTTCATCGATGATCAAGAAGCAGGCGGTGTTGAATTTAAGGCGTTGCGCGCAAAGGGTGAAGTTCACCCGATCGAAGGCGTTGGACGCGAACTTCGTAAGATGTTCTCTTGGATGAAGCAGTCAAAGGGCGACGATTACAAAGAGGGCAGTGCAGCGCGTGGCTAAACCAATTGTTTTAATTGCAGAAGAGCTCAGTCCAGCAACTTTAGAGGCGCTTGGTCCTGATTTCGAAGTTGTTAACTGCGATGGTGCAAACCGCGCAGAGCTTCTTACCGCTCTTGCAAAAGGTGTTGACGCTGTATTGATTCGTTCTGCAACCAAAATGGATGCAGAAGCAATTGCAGCAGCAAAAGGTTTAAAGGTAATTGCACGTGCCGGTGTTGGGCTAGATAACGTTGATATTCCTGCGGCAACAGCCGCTGGTGTAATGGTCGTTAACGCCCCAACTTCAAATATTGTCTCTGCAGCAGAGCTAGCGATCTCTCTATTGATGGCCTCTGCTCGTTTTATCTCTCCAGCACATGCTGCACTTCGAAATGGTAAGTGGGCCCGTTCTAAATACACAGGCGCCGAGCTATTTGAAAAAACTTTAGGAATCGTTGGCTTTGGCCGAATTGGACAACTTGTTGCACACCGCATGCAGGCCTTTGGAATGGATGTTGTTGCATACGATCCATATCTACAGCCTGCGCGTGCTGCACAGCTTGGTGTTCGCTTAGTTGAACTAGATGAACTACTAAAGGTTTCTGATTTCATAACAATTCACCTTCCAAAAACAAAAGAGACTGCAAACTTGATTGGCGTCGATGCGCTCAAGAAAGTTAAGCCCTCTGTTCGAATAATTAACGCTGCCCGTGGCGGAGTCCTGGATGAAACGGCCCTGTTTGATGCAATTAACCAAGGCCGCGTCGCTGGTGCAGGAATAGATGTGTACTCAACTGAGCCATGCACAGATTCACCTTTATTCACTTTGGATCAAGTAGTGGCAACACCACATTTAGGTGCATCAACAGATGAAGCACAAGAGCGTGCAGGAATTGCAGTTGCTGTTTCTGTGCGAAAAGCATTGGCAGGTGAACTTGTCCCAGATGCAGTAAATGTTAAAGGTGGAGAGATTCACGAAGAGATTCGCCCAAGTTTGCCGTTAGTAGAAAAAATGGCACAGATTGCAACAGCATTTGCTGGTGAAGCACCTGTAAGTATGGATATCTCTGTAAGAGGAGAAATCTCAGAGCACGACTCGACAATACTTGCCACAAGTGCACTTAAAGGTGCACTACTTGCCTGTGGCGTAAATGATGTGACATATGTAAATGCTCCAGCACTTGCTGCAGAGCGCGGATTGACTTCTGAAGTAACGACAGATCCAGATAGTCCGGAGTACCGCAGCATGATCTCTCTTCGTGCAGCACTTGCTGATGGAAAAATAGTCACAGTAGATGGAACTCTTGTTGGTATTCGTAAAGATGAAAAGATTATTGCAATTGATTCCTTTGATTTAGATCTTGCACCGACTGAAAACCTTTTGTTCCTACGTTATGTAGACAAGCCAGGTGTTGTTGGAGCAGTCGGAAACGCACTTGGAAAGGCTGGAATCAATATTGCTGGCATGCAAGTTGCACGCAGTTCAGCTGGTGGAAGTGCATTAATGGCGATTACTGTTGACTCTCAAATCAGCGATGATCTACTTCCGGCAGTTAAAAAAGAGACTGGAGCCGAACTAGTTCGCTCTGTAACTTTGGTGGGCTAATGAAGACGATCAATTTAGCGATTATCGCCGGTGATGGAATTGGACCAGAGGTGGTAAATGAAGGTCTAAAAGTTCTAGATGCCGTTGCAAAGAAGTACGGAGTTGAATTTAAGAAAACTTCGTATGATCTTGGCGCAGCTTTTTGGCATCGTACCGGTGAAGTTTTGTCAGATTCAACTTTGGCAGAGCTAGCAAAAGCAGATGTAATTTTGCTTGGTGCCGTGGGTGATCCAACAGTACCCAGTGGTGTTCTAGAGCGCGGTCTTTTATTGAAAATTCGTTTTGCATTTGATCACTACATAAACTTGCGTCCTGCAAAATTGATGCCGGGTGTGACTGGGCCTTTAGCAACAAAGGCTCCAATCGATTTCATCGTTGTGCGCGAAGGAACAGAAGGACCGTACGTTGGTGCAGGTGGTGTTTTAGCTCATGGCACTGAGAATGAGATTGCAACAGAAGAAAGCCTCAACACACGTCGAGGAGCAGAACGCGTTATCCGTGATGCATTTGAGCGCGCATCAAAGCGTGATCGCAAGAAGTTAACTTTGGTTCATAAAAACAACGTGCTAACGCGCGCAGGTAGTTTATGGACACGCACATTCGAAGAGGTTGCAAAGGAGTATCCCGCAATCACAACCGATTACTTACATGTTGATGCCGCATCTATGTTTTTCGTAACTAATCCAGAAAGATTTGATGTAGTTGTAACCGATAATTTATTTGGCGATATTTTGACCGATATTGCTGCGGCAATCTGTGGGGGAATAGGCCTTGCAGCCTCAGGCAATATCAATCCAACAGGTAAGTTTCCATCAATGTTTGAGCCAGTGCATGGCTCCGCGCCCGATATCGCAGGTAAGAATTTAGCCGATCCAACTGCAACAGTTATGTCTGTTGCAATGATGTTGGATCATCTTGGATTAAGTGATGCTGCTCGTGATGTTGAGCGCGTTGTGGCTGCAGATCTAGCAACACGTGGGGATGCAAAACGAAGTACAACTCAAGTAGGTGATGCGCTAGCTAGCGCTTTGTAATCATGAAAATAACTCTTAATCCTCTTGCTAAAGATGAAGCAACACGCAACGCACTTGTTGCCGAAGGTGGATTTGGCAAGTACTACACAGATCACATGGTTCGATGTGAGTGGAGTGAAAAAGATGGTTGGGCAGAACCAGAGTTGATTCCATATGGTCCGATCACACTAGACCCAGCAACTGCAGTATTTCACTATGGGCAAGAGATCTTCGAAGGCATGAAGGCTTACCGCCAGCCAGATGGATCAATTGAACTATTTCGTCCACGTGAGAATGCAAAGCGATTTGCAAACTCTGCCAAAAGATTAGCTCTGCCTGAAATGCCGGTAGAACTGTTTATGGAAACCGTTGAAACTCTTGTGAAACAAGATAACGGCTGGGTCCCAAACAAAGTGGGAGAGTCTTTATATATACGCCCATTTATGATCGCAACTGAAGTAGGTCTTGGTGTTCGTCCAACAAATAAAGCGACCTATCTTTTAATTGCAACACCAGCCGGTGCTTATTTTGATCCATCAAAGGCTGTATCAGTATGGATTTCAACTGAATATGTCCGAGCAGCCCAAGGCGGAACAGGTGAAGCAAAATGTGGAGGAAACTACGCCGCTTCATTGGTTGCACAAAAAGCAGCTGCCAAAGAGGGCTGCGACCAAGTTGTGTGGATTGATGCAAAAGAGCGCAAGTGGATTGAAGAGATGGGCGGTATGAACCTTTACTTTGTTAAAGGTAAAGGCGCTGGAGCAACAGTTGTTACTCCAAAGTTAACTGGAACTTTATTGCCTGGAATTACCCGTGACTCAATTCTCTCTGTTGCAGTTGATCTTGGTTATAAAGTCGAAGAGGTTATGTTGTCGATCGATGATTGGCGCGAAGGCGTAACAAACGGTGAGATAACCGAAATCTTTGCATGTGGAACCGCTGCAGTTGTATCTCCAGTTGGTCAAGCAAAATCAGCGATGGGAATTTGGGTAACTGGCGATGGACAGCCAGGACCCATCACGATGCAAATTAGAAACCACTTACTTGGCATTCAACATGGAACAGTAGAAGACAAGCACAACTGGATGAGTGCGGTTAAATAATGCCAATAAACGATAGTTTTCATATCTATGACACCACTTTGCGTGATGGCGCGCAGCAAGAGGGGTTAAACCTTTCTGTTCACGACAAACTCAATATCGCACGTCATTTAGATGAACTTGGAGTTGGATTTATCGAAGGCGGGTGGCCAGGTGCTAATCCAAAAGATACAGAGTTCTTTGCTCTGTCAAAAAAAGAGTTAAAGCTATAGAACGCAACTTTTGTTGCATTCGGTGCAACTCGTCGGCCAAATGCAAAAGCTGCAGATGATGTGCTACTTGGTGCACTTCGAGATAGTGGCGCCCCTGCTGTTACGTTAGTTGCTAAGGCTTTTGATCGCCACGTTGATTTAGCTCTTAAAACAACTCTTGATGAAAATCTTGCGATGATTCGCGACTCAGTAACTCACCTTCGCCAAGAAGGCCAACGAGTATTTCTAGATGCAGAACACTTCTTTGATGGCTATCGCCATAATCGCGCATATGCACTTGAAGTTGTTCGTGTTGCAGCAGAGGCTGGTGCCGATGTAATTGCACTGTGCGATACCAATGGGGGAATGCTGCCTGATGAACTTTCCCAGGTTGTACATGATGTTTTAACTGCAAGTTCTGCTCGACTTGGAATTCATTGCCATAATGACACAGGATGCGCCGTTGCAAACTCAATGGCTGCAATTGCAGCAGGTGCAACACATGTTCAAGGAACACTCAATGGTTATGGTGAGCGCACTGGTAACGCAGATCTCGTCACAATCATCGCCAACTTAGAGTTGAAGAAAAAGCAGTTGGTCTTGCCAACAAATGCTCTGCAAGAGGCATTTAGAATTTCACATGCAGTTGCAGAGGTAACCAATGTCGCTCCAAGTGCGCGTCAACCATATGTTGGTGTTTCAGCATTTGCCCACAAAGCTGGGCTGCATGCCAGTGCAATCAAAGTAGATCCATCCCTTTACCAACATGAGGATCCATCATCTGTTGGAAATGACATGCGCATGTTGGTCTCTGACATGGCAGGTCGTGCATCAATTGAGTTGAAGTCTCAAGAGCTCGGTGTTGACTTAGGC